>CAYPJC010000001.1:0-3549 GCA_964410855.1 uncultured Flavobacteriales bacterium
GAAAGATTTGTATTTCATGGGCCACATCAGATGGGTCTTCACCGTTCTCAGTTCCTTCCCTGATGTAGTGTTCAAGATCTATTCTGCTAAAGTTTAGCTCCTTATCAGTCACCAACTGAGGTGAAAATAATTTAAGTAATAACTCAGAAATTCCAATAACGATAAACATTGGAACCAATAATATCCAATAGATTAGGAGTAATGGAAATGCAAAAAACCGTAACATATTATTAGGGTTGATTCTGAAAAGAGTTTTTGGCAGAAACTCTGCAGTTATTAAGATTATAATTGTTGAAATTATTGTTTGTGTCAATAAGACACCACTTTCATTGACTATATATTCTCCAATAAAAGGCTCTAATATTTTGGCCATAAAAATTCCATAAATGACAAGGGCAATATTGTTACCAACAAGCATGGCACCAATAAAACGCGAAGGTTTTTTAAGGAAATTTGATATTATTTTTGCAAAAAAATCACCCTGTTTGCCATCAAGCTCAATTTTTAACTTGTTTGCAGTTACAAACGCAATCTCCATGCCTGAGAAAAAAGCAGATAGAATTAAGGTAGAAATGATAATGCCAAATTCAATACTTTCCATTAATTGAATTTTCCGAAAAATAGTAAACTACTCATTTTCATTTTCTTTGTTTTCGTGAAAAATGCGTTGTCTTCTTCGCATATAAAAAAGAAAAATTGCAATGATTGAAAACCCATAGAAATATAATGCATCAAAAACATTATTAACTATTGATTGATATACCGCAATTATAAAAGTGATAATTGACAACATAAGCCACATCTTCTCCATGAATTTTATAACCTTAATCATTTTCAATATTTAATGTTCCTCTTGGCTTCAATATACGATAATTCGTAAAATCTTCATTTGCAATCAAGCCATCTCCCATAAGCACTTGATTGTCAGTTGTTATTTTTACAAAAACATCAGAAGTTATTTTTTTTAATTTTTTGTCCCAAATTAACTTTTCAGTATTTAGTGTTTCACCTTTGTCGTTTGTAACAACAACATCTTCCTCAGCTTCCATTCTATTTAAATGAGTTAAGTCAATAGCATAGTTTGAAGTTAGCTCAGTAGTTACGTTCATTAAAGAGTCAAATATTCTAATGTGAACACCTTCGGGCATCTCTCGATATGGTTTTTCTCCACCATAGACATTCATTAAAGGAGCATTTAATTGGAAAGCTACTTGAGCATCAGCACTGTATATAATTTCAACGTTTTTTATAGATTGATCTGGGAAGCGCTCATTTAGGTTGTACTTCTCTATTTCTTTGACATCATTTTCACAACCAAAAAACACTCCCAAGAGGCCAATTATAAGCCATTTAAGAGTGTTTCTGTAATTATTTTTTAGTTTTTCTTTCAACTAGAACCTAGCTTTAGTTGATTCACTAATCCAACAACCTATCTGAACGGAATCGCCTTCTTTAACGTTTATAAAAAAGCAATCTTCTTTGGTTGGGAAATATTTTTTATAACTAGCAATTTTAGCGTTTGCTTTACTAGCAATCGATGGGTCAATTGATTTAGCTTTCATATAATAGTCTGTTGCTAACCAATATATTGCTTTTGCCTTACAAGCATCGTTAGTCCCACATGAAGATGCACTTCCTGCAATCATATCGCCAATCATTAAGTATGGAAGGCCGTAATTTGACTTTAATTCAGCTGCTTTTCTTGCATTTGACCTTGCAGCAGAATATGAGCCCATACTGCTCTGTGCTTGAGCTAATTCGATATAATAAGTAGATTTCTTTGATTCATCTTTGGCCATTTCTAATGCTTGTTTGAAGTACTTTTCGGCAGCCTTGTAAGCTTGTGTTTTTAAAGACATTATTCCCATTTTTTCGGATGAAACTGCTGAAGGGTTAGTTTCATTCATTTTTTTTGCAATCTTAAGAAAGATGGGAGTATCGGTACATCCTTTTTTACTTAATAAATCAGTGGTGCTTTCCATCCATTCAGGGTTTTCTTTGTTTTGATCAAAGTTTGAATTTGCCATTTCTACCAATACGTCACAACTTAAATAAGGGCTAGCAACACTTTCAACATTACTTTGAGCTCGCTTATAATACTCTTGAGTTTTCTTTCCTTCATATTTTGAGATATTATGGACAGAAATAGCACTTAATTTTGTAAATACTTCTACAACATCTGCATCTGTTAATTTCTCTTTTCTTTCCATTAAAACGACAGCATTCATGTAGGATGCAATCGCACCTGCTTCTGATTTGTCTCCACAACCTTCAATGGATTTCTTGAGGGTGTTATAAAGTGCTTCTGTTTCTTTACTCCTGTATCTAAGCATGTCTGTACCTTTTCTTCCCAATACAGCACATTCATTTCCAAAATATACAATTCTCTTATCATAAATCATAAAAAGGGAATCAGTATAAGCCTCTTTTTCAGCTACTGTTTTCGCTTTCTTCATTTTGTACTCCATAAGGTTAGTTCCATCTACATACATTTTTTCTGATGATGAAGGGCATATGCTATATGCAATACTCCAAAACTTATAGGCATCGTCATAGGCTTTTTGTTTGTAATAGTCTCTATAAAGTGAAAGATTTTGAACGCATTTTACGCTATCTTCCCCATATTTTTTTTGAGCAGTAGCAGTCAAACTAAATAAAGCTATAATTGAAATTAATCCTATTTTCTTCATCATATTAATTGTTATTAATCGTGTTTCGGTTTTTATTATTAATCGTATTTCCTTTGAATAAACCACTTGTCGTTTATAGTGACTCCTAGTTGGAGGTTAACAAAGTCTTCTTGTGTTAAACCGTCTTTATCTTCACCTCTTCTTCCCAATTCAATTCCAAAGTTCAAGGTTGAAAATGATTTTCTCATGGGTAACCCTAGACCAAAACTTATGCCAAACTCTTGAACATCGTTCCCATCAATCGTTAATAAAGCAGAATTGTAGCGGCCACCTATTCTTAAACCCACTTGTTTTAAGTAAGAACCAAATGCTGAAATATCATTATATTTTTCAATACCAACACTTATCATGTAGTTGTTTGAGAATGAAACTCCCGGATCTACTGAGCCTTGATCCCTTAATTGAATAGAGTAGTCAAAGTTAATAATCCAATCTAATTTCTTTTCGATTGCAAACCCTATACCATATTTAGGAAAGATACTAAGTGTTATATCTTTTCTTGCTGATGAAAAGGCGGTGTCTTTGAAAACTTCAAACCCAGTTCTTCCATCGTAACTTCTTATGATTTGTGATTGTCTCCCACTAACTTCGTCTACAGGAGAAGCGACAAGTCCGAGAATAAGCCTGTAATCTTTATTAATACTTTTAAAATATTGTAATCCTAAGTCAAAATTAAAATCACTAATAGTTGAGATTCTTTGATCTAAGGTATTAAAAAAGTTTGAGGTACTTCTATCATAGATGATTCTTCGAGAATCTACAACAGAACCAAATAAGTAATTAGCACTAAATCCGAAAGAAAAATGTTCTTTGAATTCGAATGCTGTAGTTAAAAAAGCTTGATTTAAACCTCCGTTCC
>CAYPJC010000001.1:3559-38741 GCA_964410855.1 uncultured Flavobacteriales bacterium
ATAAAGATAAGTTAAACTATTTCCATTAACCACTCCAGGAACACTGTAGTCATAGCCTACACTGCTATATGGCTTTATTCCTACTCCTAAGCCCCATTTTTCACTTAGTGGAAATGCTAGTGCCACGTGGCTCAGCTGTGCGTTATTGCCGTTTCTAACTTGACCATTACTCGTATATTCAACAGACCTTGATAAAATACCAGCTTCAAAAGTTGTTAGACTAATATTTGAAAAAGATGCTGGGTTTTTAGGATTTATATAATTGGTGCCCCTATCATTAATATTAGCACTGCTTCTTGATAAAGAATCATAAATTAATGGACGATATTGGTAAGGCCGCCATGCTATGCCTGTTCCTGCAGTTCCAAAGTTTCCATTGAAACTTTGATTGTTGATTAAGCCAACTCCATATCTAGAGTATGGAGAATCTGTATATTTCTGTGAAAAAACAAAATTGCTTGAAACAAGCAACAAGAGAAAGAAGGCAAAAGGATTAACCTTGGTTGTAAATAAGTATTTCATTTAAGCCTTTTAGCACTAAATTTTGGTCTGCAAAGATGCCCTTTTTTAACGCTTTTTCAAAGAAATTAGTATCTCCGCCTGTTAAAACAATTTTTAGTTCAGGAAACTGCTTTTTGTAATCTAATATTATCCCATTAATTTCCGAGATAAGACCATTTACTGCTCCGGATAGCATCGAAGAAATAGTAGTATTACCAATAGTCTTGGGTTTATCAACTGCTATCCAATTGATAAAAGGCAATTGATCCGTATATTGATTCATCGCTTTTAATCTCATTTGTATTCCTGGTGAGATTGCACCACCTAAATAGACCTTTTGGGATGTTAATAAATCATAAGTCACACAAGTGCCTGCATCTATTACCAATATGTTATGACCCTTAAATAAGGGTTGGGCTCCGACAACAGCAGCAATACGATCTTTTCCTAAGGTATCTACGCTTTCATACTCCAAGCTAATGGGTATTGGGGTACTGGGGTTTAATTTAAGCAGTGGAAGTTTATATTGATTAAGCTGAAGGGAATCTTCGGCTTTTTTATTTACTGAAGAAATAATTACCCCTTTTAGGTCGTATTCGTTAAAAAGAGTGTTGTTTTTATCTAGTTCATGATTTGCAATTCCAGCTACATGAGAGAGTTCATTCCCTTTAAATAAAGCAAATTTAGTTCTACTGTTACCAACATCGATGCAAAGGTTAAAGGCCATTATTCAAATCTAAGCAAAGGATTTAAAAATGTTTCTTTTAAAGATAGCTACTGAAAGAATTTTTATTTTTACATTTGCCGACCACAAAAAAAGGTGCCATAGCTCAGTCGGTAGAGCAAAGGACTGAAAATCCTTGTGTCGCTGGTTCGATTCCAGCTGGCACCACTAGAGAAACCAATTTCTTAAAACAAATTAAAAGCGAGCAAAGTAAAAGCTCGCTTTTTGTTTTTGCAAGCGTTAAGCTGAAATGCGATAGCATTAAAATTGGTTTTTGACCTCGGTTGATAATGGAACTATGTACTCATGATTACTGCTGGCACCACCTTTTTTTATACCTATACATTAAGTTGAACAATTTGCGCTAGTCTATCTTTTTGAATAGGCTACTTTTTGTTTTATCTTAAAGCTATCTTCGGAGTTGTAGAGTAATGTGGCAAATAAAATAAAAAATACAATTCCTCTTTGAACATTGAAAGTTGCTTCAACCATAGAAAAACAAAGAAATAGAATAGAAAAACTTAACATCATAAAACTCTTTTTTCCTATTGCTCGCTTAAAGAGAAACAAAAACAGTAATATTAAAAGAATTACTCCAGATAATCCGACAGCTATGATTGTCTCTAAAAATAGATTGTGACTGTTGTAATTGTTATACTTCCAAGCCAATTCAAATTCCTTTTCCTTGTATGCAGCTTGAAGGTTTTGATGAACGTCCCCTGCGCCTACCCCAATCAGCCAATTTTCTTTTACTACAAGCATTGAACAATCCCAAATTGCCGCCCTTATTGCTCTCCCGCCATAATTTTTAGGAGACTCTCCTTCTGCTGAATTTCCATATTGGACTGTCTCATTATTCACCACCTCAGCAAAGCGGTTGCTTATGGATGGGATTTGCATAAGGCCTAAGCTTATTAGGCTACTAAAAACAAAAAGTAGAAAAAGTTTTTTCCAGCTAAACTGAAAAGAAATAAACCAAACTAAAAAGGAGATTAAAACACTTATAATTACCATACGAGCTGCAAGTAGAAGTAGCAGAACCAAAAAGAGGCTACCTGCAATAACATATATAACTTGCCTGTTCTTATTGAGTAGATTATCAGCAAAGAAGAAGAGGCATATTGCAACATACAAGCTTAAATAGGAAGCGTGCATATTAACTAAAACTGCTAATTCTTGGTTTGTCAATAGGGTGCCATGATTTAGAATGCTTAAAGCTACAGCAGTTAAACAAAATGCTCCTGTGAAAGAAGCAATAAGTATCATAATTCTTTTAAATTCAGTTTTAGTAAATTTTTCTTTTAGTAAAAATGGCAATGGAATTAGTAGCAAACTTAATTTGCTTTCTATGTCTTTAAACCCTTCATGGAGGTTAGAACTATAAATTAAACTTATTGCGAAGACAAAAAAGAATGCAAAAAAAATAGTTAGGAGTCTTTTATTTTTATTTAACCCCTTTTTCTTTTCATTTTTAGCTGTAAACATAAGCCAAAAAAGGAAGATTAATCCAATGGATAAACTGCTTAACTTAATTGAAAACAGTGGAGCAACAGCAGTAAAACTAACAAGAAGATAAAAATTCCGTTTAACAAATATTTCTGTCTTAGAAAGCATTTTCTTCACTTTTAACGACATTGTATATTGTCAACAAAATTATTTTTAAGTCTAAGAAGAAGCTCCAATGTTCAATGTAGAAAACATCTAAATTTACTCGTGCTTTCATCGCAAAGGAGTCTTTTGTTTCTCCTCTATATCCCATAATTTGAGATAAACCTGTAATTCCTGGTTTTGCAAAATGCCTAGACATGTATTTATTGACATTTTCTTTATACTCATCATCTAACTGCAATGGATGCGGCCTTGGGCCTACAACAGACATGTTGCCGAGTAATACATTAAAGAATTGAGGCATCTCATCAATACTCGTTTTACGAATAAATTTCCCAATCTTAGTTACCCTCATGTCCCCCTTAGTGGCTTGTTTAAATTCACTTGAATTTCCACTGTATTTCATACTTCTAAATTTGAAGCACTTGAAAATTTGATTGTTTTTTCCGGACCTTTTTTGAGCAAAAAAGACTGGTCCTTTAGAATCAATTTTTATTAAAATGGCAACAATTGGAAAAAGCCATGAAAAAACAAAAACAATAACAAACAAGGAGAAGAGTATATCAAAGATTCTTTTAATTAGTTGACTAGATTCTTTATCCAAAGGGAATTCTTTGATATTTAATACTGGTGTATTTCCATAAAAATCAACCGTCGATTTTGCATAAGAATAAGATTTAATGTCTGGAACAATTTTTAACCGGATTGTATTATTTTCAGCAAAAATGCTAAGCTGACTTATCCGTTCATCGCTAACACGAGGTACAAGGCAGTAGATTTCATCAATGGGAATTCTTGTAGCATATTTTTCTAAATCGTCAATTTTTCCTAGAACATCTTCTTCTGAGTTCTCATCGTCGAAATAACCTAAAAACTGATTTCCGAATTGAGGATTTTTTGTAAAAAAGTAACCGAGTTCCATAGAAGCCTCACTCTTTCCAGCTATTACAATCTTTTTTGTATATAAACCAAGTCGTCTTAAGTATAATTGATAATACAAATGGCTTATTCTCCATATTAACAACCCAGCTGCAATAATTCCATAGGATGATAGTAATATTTGGCGTGAGTAGTAAAAGCCTTTAATTAAAACCCAAAAGGCTGCCACAAGCAGTATATGGAGTAATATGGATTGAACTAATGTTCGCAATATTTTTTCAACAGAGCTTATCCTAAATTCTTTATACGCACCAAACAAATAGGTGCAAAATAGCCAAGCAATATTGTAAAAGAAAAGCATATTGAGGTAATAGACATCCTCATAAAAAACTTTATCAGGATACCTCCAAAAAAAAGCTAAAATCAAGCCCAGATTTATGATTAGTAAATCAATTACGGGAAGAAGAAAGCTTGATGTTCTTTTATTTCTCTGCAAATTTTATGCTTTAAAGAGTATTTGTTTGCTAAGTAAAAGTATAAATTTTGAGTTTGTATAAAAATATCTTTTAAATAATCTTTTTGGATCTTGTAATAATCTGTACAACCATTCTAAACTTAGGTTTCTAATCCATAAAGGGGCTCTTTTTTGCATATTAACATAAACGGGAAAAGCTCCGCCAACACCTAATAGTGGAGCATTAATGAGCTTTGTGTTTTCAGCCATCCACTTTTCTTGCTTAGGACATCCCAAAGCCACAAATACCAAGTCAGCACCAGATTTATTTATGATTTCAAGGTGTTCTTGTTTCTCTTCTTTACTTAATGTTTTAAATGGGGGCGAAAAAGTTCCTGCTATTTTGATTTTTGGGAATTCATCTTTTGCCTTGGTGGCTATTTTTTGAAGTACTTCTTCAGTAGTTCCAAAGAAGAATACTTTTAGATTATTGGTTGATGCTGCTTGAATTAATTGAGGCATCATATCCATTCCTGCTACTCGTTCAATATTATTGCCTGCAAGCCATTTGGCAGCTTTCACTAGTGGCATACCATCGGCGCAAACCAAATTAGCGTCATTTACATTTTCTTGAAAAGAGCTATCGTCATATGCTTCAATGGCCATGTGAACATTTGCAAAGCAGAAATAAGAAGAAGTTTTTGACTTGGCTTTTTCAATAATCAATTTTAGTGACTCTTGAAAACTGATTGTTGAAATATTTAAGCCAACAATTTTAACTGAATTCATTTAAAGAGTAGCTTTTTCTTCATTTTTTGCAAATACAGCATAACATTTATTTGCTCATAATGAACTATCATAGATGGGTTTATGTAAATTTGATTGTGACCATTTTTTATCATTTCTTCATGGAATGTCTGATGCTCACATTTGCAGCTTACTATATCATCATCGTTGGACTCTACTTTATAGGATAACTTTTTAATGGAATCCCATTTATAAATAGCAAGTCCATTAAAGCCGGAATTAACTCTTAAAAAAGGCCCTTTCTTTTTAAGTTTGGCCAATTTCTTTTGATTAATAATTATCTCTTCGTAAGTTGTAGGGGAATAATCGTCATACTCTTTAAAGGCGTATGTATCGTAAAAGATTGGCCATATTGGACTTTGCATAGTTATTTTTCTACCATTCGCGCTTATGCAGTGCCAATCCGACTTAAAACCAAATGAATTTAGTACGCCGTCTAAATCAAATCTATAAATATCCAAATCGATCATTATTACAAAATCAGGATTTAATTTTTCTTTAATAATATCTAAATACATGTTCCTGTACTTAGCCATTTTTTCGATCCTATTTTTTGAAAAAAATCTTCCTTTTGGATGCAGATTGTTGCTGTCTGGGATAGTTTGAGTTCCATAATCTTCTGAGGAAATAATTATGTTGTCTGTTTTACTCTCCCAGTCTTTTAAGATGGACTTTGTTTTATCTGTGCTATCATTTTCTATAATAATGACATGAGACTCCTTAAAGTAAGTCCGTAACTTTTCGGTTATTGGAATATTTCTAAGGAGAGAGTCTTCGCAATTCCTTACTAAACCACAAATCACAACAGAAGATGAGCCCATTAGCTTTTGGCCTGACTCAACTCTTTCATTAAAAAGGCGATTTTTGTTATCCATTGATACGAGTTCTTTGATCTTCAATATTTGCAGCTACAAAACCTAAAAGACCCCAAAATAAAGATGCTCCTGTAGGGCTTTCAAGCACCAAGTTAAATAAACCAATAGCAAAGACGGTAAAGAAACTATAATAAATTAAAAGATATTGGCTGTCCATTTGTCTTTTCCTAAAGAAATAATAAAATTTAAAAACTTGATTTAAAATTAAACCCAAAAAAAGTAAAAATAACGCACCCAATCTAGTAGTTAGTGTTAAATAAGTGTTATGACCGCCAGAAACATGTGCATCATGCATGTCATCATTTGCCACGGGAATAGTATCCATTCCTTTTATATACTCCAGTAGAGGAGTTCCAATCCCAATGCCTGCAAGGTTTTCAGGAAATCGTTCAACTATTAATCGATACCAATAAACAGCCCTCCAAGTTGAATTTCCATCCAATTTTAAAATTTTGCTTTCAGAAGCAACTGCTACAATGTTTCCGGTCAATGAGTAAGGTGGATTTGCATACTTTTCAAATTGTGGTTTAAGGTAAAAAAAGCAAAGCACAACACCAATAAAAGAGATTGTTAATGACAATTTAAAAAATTTAAAAGAAGGAATTGCATAGACAATTAATACAATTAAAGTTACCATAATGACGGTTAGCGATTCATAACGGTTGGCTAAAACGAAACTGAGTATTACGATGACTGAAATTGTTTTTAAATTGTGTTTTTTAAATAGAAAAGGAAAAAATACTGCACCCATAAATCTTTCCATAACTGCGAGAGATGGAAATAATAAAGCATATATAACGTAAACCCAAAGAAATGGCCGTATGGTTTTGATAAACGAAAGCAGGTATGGGTATAGATAAAAACCTAGAAAGAAGGTAAAAATGGAATAAACTATCACTGAATTTCGAAAGTAGAAATACCAGTTTGTTTTTATAAACACAGAAACTAATAAGTGTACAACTCCTAAAGCTATTATTGCCAGAGTATACCTATATATTCTAGATTTTGGGATTATTAATTTTTTTGATTTACAAGTATGTAGAAGAAGTAAACAAATTCCAACTATGGAAAGAATTTCATTAAAATAGAATGACCGCTCAAAGATGAAATTATCGAGTCCGTAAAGAAAAAACAGAAGTAATAAGAAATAATAAATCCCTTGTTTTTTAATCTTCAAACTTTTTGGATGGATTAATTAGTATTGATAATAACATGGGTATTCGGTTTGCTTGTCCCCTCCTAATTCTGTTAATGGCTATAATAAAAAAACTCAAATAAACGGTTAACAAACAAATTGGATTATAAAACTTCTTGGTGAGAATTATTTTATTTCTAGCGTAGTAAAAGTCTGAAAGTTTGCTGATTCCTTTCAAGTTTAACTGGGTTCCTCCAATACTTCTTCCTTCTTTATGATAAATTATAGCTTCAGGAGCATAACTAAGTGTAAGGTTTCTCTTTTTTGCTCGTTCAGCCCAATCTTGTTCTTCGTAATAAAGAAAGTAGTCTTCTGATAGCAAACCTACTTTATGGATGAATTCTGAATCAACAAACATACAAGCTCCAATAATTAGATCAAGCTTTAGAGGCTGATTATCATATTGACCTTCATCTATTTCTTGGTTTCCAATTTGTTTGCTATAGGCTAGCCATTTATTAAATGTTCCACCCGCAGCGCACTGAAGCATTTTTGGGTTGTCATAGTATCTGATTTTTCCTCCAAGAATTCCTATTTTATCTTTCTTTTTTAGGGTATAGTTCTTTACTAACTCATTTAAAGAATTTGTATCAACGAATGTATCATTATTGAGAATCCAAAAATAGTCTGCATTCTTTTTGTCCAAGGCATATTGAATTCCTAAATTATTTCCAGCACTAAATCCACGATTTGATTTTGCTTTTATTAAAGTTAAGTCTGGCTTTGAAACGGTTTGATTTAATCCGTCATCACTTTCGTGTATATGGTTTATAGATAGAGGCTTTGAACGTTTTGGTTTTGTAATAAATTTAGAATAATCACCTTCGATTTCAGTTGTAATTTTTCCTGAACACCAATCTAATAGTTTCTCAACAGATTTATTTGTTGAGCAATTATCTATGAGTACAATTTCGTAATTTGTATAATCTAATTGATAGATAGATTCAATACATTCGATGGTGTCCTTCCAGCCATTATAATTTACAAGGATTATGTAAACCTTAGCTTGCATCCTTTAATTTCAGTTCGAACACATATTGGATAGCAAGAAGTTGTTCAAACAAACCAAGTGTCAGTTGATTGATTGTCCTTCGACATTTTCGATCGGATCTTATTTTAAAAGCTGGGTTTGAAGATTGAATAGAAAGATTTGAATTATTGAAAAGCTCCAACATATTTTTTTTGCAAAAAAATCTCAGGTGAGTCTTATCTAATACACCATCATTACCATATTTAAAATCTCCAAGCCAAAATATTTTAAGTAAACTGTTAATCTCCCTTATGTTTGGCAGACTAATTAGTATGGTGCCATTCTTTTTTAAAAATTTTCTGATATAAGTCAGTGTTTTCCACGGATCTACAAGATGCTCTAGAATATCTCCTAGAATGATAACATCAAAATAATTTTGAGAAAGAGATAAATTAAATTCTTCAATGTTAGAGAATATGAATTGATCGATTAATGGGTTGTTTTGATTCGTACCCTGCAATTCAAATAACTCAACCCCTACAACTTCTTTGGCAAGATTATTTTCTTTTATAAAACAAAGTGAATTACCTCCTCCAGCACCAATCTCTAGGATATTTTGATTTGGATTCTTCGGTAAAAAACTAATAATATCCAGCCTAGTTCCTGAATAATAGGAAGATTCCTTGAGATTATAATAGTTCATACAATTCCCTTTTTATGTCTGAGGTTAAAAATTAAATACAAGCCCATAGTAATAAATGCTTCAGTTATTATCACAGATGCTACAGTTCCGAAGGCAGAATATTTAGAAGCTAAAATAACATTTAAAAAGATATTTAGTACTGAGCCAGTAATAGCAATTAAAGAGTAACTTTTTCTAAGGTCATAGGCTAACAAAGATTGGTATGCTGGAATATTCAATGCTACTATAATTGGCACTAAAGTGAGCCACTTTAATAATTGAACACTATACACAGATGGGGACTTAGTTAATAAAAATATAATTTGCTCTGCATAAACGAAAGTGCCCAGTGAAAGGATAGCGATTAAGATAAAAAATGGAATAAAAATTTGCTTGTAGAACTTAATTAATTGATCAAATCCTTTTTCAGCAAGATGACAAATATGTGGATAAATAGCTTGAGAAAAAACAACTAATATTTGTCTTATTCCCATAATTATCTTTTCTGCAACGCTATAGTATCCAGTGACTATGTTTGAAGTGAATAAGCCTAAAATAAATAAGTTTGAGTTGGTATACGATGCTGTCATAAAGTTTGCAGTGAAGAGGCTCCACCCATTTTTGAGTTCGATTTTTACTTCCTTAAAAGAAGGCTGTATCCAAGATAATTTAAATTTTCTTTTTGCATAAATAATACCAATTAGGCCTGAAATAATATTTCCTAAGCCAAAGAAAAACAAGACAAAAGGGTAGTCATCATTTTCATTAATAAACAAGAAAATTAATGCAACAAATAAAATTTTTGCGGCAAGATTTATGTACGTTATGTATTTCATTTTTTCAATCCCTTGAAAAAACCAAATCGGTAAAATGCTTTGTCCAATAACAATTGAAAAACCAAAAATAAATGATTTTTTTTCTTCATGGAATTGCGGAATAATGGAAATTAGAACCAAGAGTATTAACGCAGATCCTGCAGTTAACAGAAGTTTTATAAAGAGCACTTTGCTGAAAATGGCGGAAATTTTGTTTTTATTTTCTTTATTTAAAGCAATTTCTCTTGTCGCGGTTATGGGGAAACCGTAATCAGTCAAGCTGTAAAAATAAATCATGACAGCTTGTACGAAGCTAAAAATACCATAGCCTTCAATCCCTATAGTTTTTATAAGATAGGGCATAATAATAAGCGGAATCAAAAAATTTGTCCCTTGAAGAATGCCTAGCGCAAAAAAATTTTTGAAGACTGTAACCCGCCCAACCAGCAAAGAATTGAACTTGTTTATCATGCGATGCTATTAAGAAATATCAGAACGTAAACTTAAGAAGATTAACAAGCAATCTTAACTTATCTAATTTTGATTATATATAATTGCATTCTGTTTAGTATGATTCAAATTTTTTAAGATTAAAATATATGGATAAAGATGAGTTTGACCTTTCAAAAAATAGTGTGTTCAGAAATATTTTCTCTTTTATAGGGACTATTTGGAAAAGAAAATTGATTCTTTTCCCTTTGTTGTGCCTTGGTATTGCCTATGGGTATTATCATGAGAGTCAAAAGGTTGAAACCCAAGCCTGTAAAGTATATTTTAAATCGAAGTACTTAGGTTTAAAAGACACTAAAGTGATTATTCGCAATTTAAATGATCAGATTCAGGCTGGGAATACAAAAGTTATTGGAATATCATTTGCACCTATTTATTCGGTTCAGATAATTGAAAATTTATTCAATTACGAATGGTTCTTTAAGTTGGAAGAATTGACAATGCACTATCCTGAAGAGGTGTTAAGGTGGGTAAAACTGCAAGAGTCAGTATCTATGGAAGTTGAATTTCTAAATACAAATGATAAAGAAGAAGCTTTGGCTTCAATTTATCAATATTTAGAAAACCACCCATATGTTGAAAAGAGAAGGGGAGAGTTAGAAGATGAGGTTTTAAGTAAGATAGAATTATTCTCAAATGCCTTGATTGTGAGTGATAGCTCTCTTACTTTAGAACAATTAAAGATTCAAGCTGAAATTTTAAGTTTAAAATCCTCTTTAAAAGAGCTAAAGAACATTGAAGTTATGGCTGTTTCTCCAACCATTGAGAAAAATAATTTTCAACTAAGCTTTATTATTAGAGTTGGACTTGCTTTTGTTTTTGGTGGTATGCTATTAATCGCTTTGTTTTGGAAGTAAACTTAGGCACTGCTTTTGCAAAGGATTGTATATGAAAAAGCTATTGTTACTTTTTTTTTTAATTCCTTCTGTAGGATTTTCTCAACTATTTCTTTCTGAGAAAGTATTTAACCTTGGTGAAATAAGCCAATTGAATGAAGATGTTATTGATTTAAATATAGTTAATCAATCTGATGAAGCCATATTTATTTTAAGAATTGAATCGGCTTCTGGAGTTGCAATTAAGTTCACTTCAAAAAATTTAAAACCAAATTCTGCAGAATTGATTCGGATCAAACTCAATCCAAAAAAAACGGGTAAAATTAAGGAAGAAGTAAAATTTTATTTCAGCAGTAATCAAACACCTACAACAATTGAAATTACAGCTGATGTAAAAATAATTCCAAAAGATAATCGACAAGCTTGTCCAAATTTCACATCAACAGATAGGCCACAAGCAAATTTTCAACAATTCGCTAATGAGCAACAAGCAGGAGAGATTAGTTCTTTTTTTGTAGAGTTAATTCCAGAAAAGAATCGAGACCAATGGCAATTGGCAAAAGAAGAAATGCTTATAAATAATTCAAATGAAGCAATTGCAGAAAAAAGTAGTGCTGAACAAGTTTATTCTCAAAAGGAATTAGTTCAGAAAAAAGAAAAAATGACTCCTGAGGAGCGTGGAAATGCACCTTCAATCATCGAAACACTTTTTGGAAATATGGAAGATGTTAATGAACAAAAGAACGTGAATGTGACTGAACCGCTAGAACAAAATGAACATTTGCCTAGTATTACCCTAAATACGATTGGATTGGATAACTCATTTAAGCCCAATAACATCGTTTTTTTAATCGATGCTTCTACCTCAATGCGGGAAGATGAGCGCATGGATTTGCTAAAGAAGGCGATGATTAATTTGTTAGAGAGCCTTCGGGAAATTGATTATTTATCTATCGTTACTTATTCAGGTGAAGCAACACTATTATTGGAGCCAACCTCAGGTGTTTCAAAAGAGGCCATTCGGAGAAGCATTGATAATATTACGGCAGATGGAAGTACTCAGGCTGTAAAAGGAATAAAGAAAGCATTACAGACTGGAAATTCTAGTTTTATTGAAGGAGGGAATAATCAAATTATTTTAGCCACAGATGGAGCCTTTAATATCGGTGAAAGAAATATGAGCTTGCGCAAGAAGATTGAGGAATCTGCTAAAAATGGATTGACAATTACTGTTCTTGGTATAAAAAACGATCGGTGGACAAATAAATCATTAAAGGAAATCAGTGAATTGGGTAACGGTGACTTAATTCACATTAACAATGAAAGAGATGCCGAAAAGGTGTTAGAGGAGATAAAACGAAAATCAAAAATTTGATTATTATTTAAAAAGAAACATGCCATTTTGCGGAACACTCGCTTCAAGTCGATCTTTAAAAATGAGACTCTTTTCTTTAGAATTCTGAATTGTCATCGCTACCATCGCTATTGTAAATGCTATTGTAAATGAAATGATATTTCGTTTGGCAGCGTTTTGATTGGAAGTCATGTTAAAAATATTAATTCTCAGGTGCAAATTTTATCAATTAATCTGGAGAATACCTCAATTCTACGTTAAATTTGTTAGCTAAGTTTCATACCAATGAAAGAAAGCTCTAAAAAGAGAAAAATTGCCATATTAGGTTCCACGGGATCTATTGGCACGCAGGCCCTTGATGTTATTAAGCAAAACCCTAATTTATTTGAAGTTGAGGTTCTTACAGCTCACTCTAATCATGAGCTACTAATTGCTCAGGCTCTTGAGTTTAAACCCAATGCAGTAGTTATTGGTGATGAATCTAAGTATGATTTAGTTTCAGAAATCCTTTGGAAAGAAGATATAAAAACATATGCTGGAGAGGAAGCCCTAGAGCAAGTGGTTCAGATGGATGAAGTTGACTTAGTTTTAACAGCTCTAGTTGGGTATGCAGGATTGAAACCAACGATTGCGGCTATAAAAGCAAAAAAGGCAATAGCCTTGGCAAATAAGGAAACCCTAGTTGTTGCAGGAGAGTTGATTACTAAACTTGCAAGGGAAAATCAAGTCCCCATTTTACCTGTTGATTCAGAGCATTCAGCTATTTTTCAATGCTTGGTTGGAGAATTTCAAAATAAAATAGAAAAAATATACCTCACAGCTTCGGGTGGGCCATTTAGAGGAAAAACAATCGATGAGTTAAAGGATGTAACAACTGAGCAGGCGCTAAAACATCCCAATTGGGAAATGGGTGCTAAAATTACCATTGATTCTGCAACCTTAATGAACAAGGGATTTGAGGTCATTGAAGCTAAGTGGCTTTTTGATTTGGATGCTAGTCAAATTGATGTTATTGTTCACCCACAATCCATCATTCATTCCATCGTTCAGTTTGAGGATGGCAGTATGAAAGCTCAAATGGGTTTGCCTGATATGAAACTCCCAATCCAATATGCTCTGACTTACCCTTCGAGAATTTCCTCAAGTTTTCCGAGATTTAATTTTTTAGACTATCCCCAACTTACTTTCGAACAAGCTGATCGTGCTACTTTTAAAAACTTAGACTTAGCATTTGAAGCTCTAAAATTAGGAGGAACCGCTGCTTGTGCCTTAAATGCAGCAAATGAAATAACAAATTTAGCTTTTCGAAATAAGCAGATCAGTTTTTTGCAAATTGCAGAAATTAACGCGAAGGTGATGAAAGAAACCACTTTTGTGAAAACACCACAATTGGAAGATTATGTTGCTTGCAATGATGAGGCAAGGAGGCTGGCAAGTTTAATGACCCATTAATCTTTATAATACTTGTTAAAGCAGGCATTCAATTTCATCTAGAGCTTGATTAATAAGTACTTTTGCGGCTTAATTTTTATTGATGGAAATTTTAATTCAAGCCTCTCAACTTCTTCTAAGTCTTTCAATTCTTGTGGTTCTTCACGAATTGGGACACTTTATTCCTGCCAAACTTTTTAAGACACGAGTAGAAAAGTTCTATTTATTTTTTGATCCATGGTTTTCTCTATTTAAGTTTAAAAGGGGAGATACAGAATACGGAATAGGGTGGTTGCCTTTAGGGGGATATGTGAAGATTTCTGGAATGATTGACGAGTCAATGGATAAGGAGCAAATGAAAGAAGAGCCCAAAGAATGGGAGTTTCGTTCAAAACCAGCTTGGCAACGATTGATAATAATGCTTGGGGGTGTTACTGTAAATGTAATTCTAGGTATGGCAATTTATGCCATGGTTCTTTTTGTTTGGGGGAATGAGTATATACCAACTAGCAGTCTTAAGTATGGAATATATGCTGATTCTACGGCTACTGAAATGGGCTTGCGAAATGGAGACAAAATTCTTACCGTTGGCGGTAAAGAAGTAGAGAAATTCAGTGATATTCAAATGAATATTTTATTGGATGATCAAAATACAATTGAAGTTGACCGAAATGGACAAATTAAAAAAATTGAAGTCCCTCAATCCGCCATTGCACAAATCATAAAAAATCAAAAGCCCTTTATAAAGCCAGCAATAATGCCATTGGTGGAAGAAGTAATGAGTGGCTCAAATGCTGAAAAGGCGGGTCTAAAAAAGGATGATCAACTCATAAGAATCAATGGGGTATCCACTCCGTTTTTTCAAGATGTGGTTAAAACGTTGGGCACACTTAAAGAACAAGATATTAGCTTGACAGTATTAAGGGTTGGAGCAGAATTGAAATTGAACGCAACGGTAACGAAAAATGGAACCTTAGGCTTTGGTGTGCAACCAATTACTCAACAATTGACTGTAGAAACTGAAAAGTATGGATTGCTTGAATCTATTCCTGCAGGTATTAATAAGGCTTACGACTCTTTCAATAATTACATTAAACAGATAAAGCTGATTTTTAAACCCGAGACTGAAGCCTACAAATCTCTTGGTGGGTTTATTACTATAGGGAAAGCTTTTTCTCCTAAATGGGATTGGGAGCGCTTTTGGAACTTTACTGCATTTTTATCAATCATTTTGGCTATCATGAACATTTTGCCAATTCCTGCTTTGGACGGGGGGCATGTAATGTTTTTGGTTTATGAAATCATAACAGGAAGAAAGCCTCATGATAAAGTAATGGAATATGCTCAAATTGCAGGCATTGTCATCTTATTAGCACTCATGGTCATGGCTAACGGTAATGACATTATTAAATTGTTTCAATAATTATTAACAAACCACTGTGCCTAAATCTTTCTTTTTCTAAGCTTGGTAAGCAATTGATGGCTTTAAATTTGGTGAAAAAGATTATGAAACTACTTGGGTTATCATTCTTGGTGTTTATATCATCTATTAGTCAAGCGCAGCATTCCACTTTAAGGTTTACAGATGAGCCGATTAGTTTTAATCAGCAATCTGTATTGTTAGTTCCTTTTAAGAGTAAGATGTATTTATCGGATATTAACCGAGAGCTTGCTGTTGAGAATGAATTAACAACGAACGAAATCATTCAACGCTTTACCAACGGTATTGATCAAAGCATCTTGTTTGCTTTTGAAAAGAATTGCAACATCGCTTCATTTTACGAATTGGAAGATGAAGAATCAGATCAAGACTTAAATTACATCTACGATAACTTAAGATTAGAATATGAGTTAGTCTCTACAGATGAAAATAAAAAAGGGCTTAAAAATTTAAAGAATAAGTTCAAAAAGAAAGAAGAACAAACTTATCAAAGTGGAGAAATTAGAAACGGGGAAATATATACAGAAACAGATACCCGTGAACGTTATATGAAAGCGGTTGTAGAGAACAATGAGATGCTAGACAGCATGCATTACAAATTCGATAATACTTACTTTCTATTCATTACAGAATTAGACATTAGAAATCAGTACACGGATGCTATTTCTATGCAGCAAATGGATTATAGTAGGGAATTAAAGCTGCATTATACCATTTATCATAAAGATGGGCAAATACTATCAACAGGAGTTTCTACTACTAGCTTTCCTTCTTCTTTAAACGATATAAATAAAATTATTAGCGGCTATTTCCCTATCCTTGCTCAGAATATTTACGACGACCTTTTTTCTTCAGAACCAGCAGAAAATTCATCAAAACTAGACCTTAAGTTATGGAAGTAATTAGTCCTTATACCGCAATCATTGGCATAAGTTTAATCATTATTCTTTCTTACTTTTTCAATATAATATCACAGAAAACAAACATTCCTTCTGTTTTAATGCTAATTGGGCTTGGTGTTTTATTGAAACAAGGGATGAATTTCTTAGATATTACTGCAGGAGATTCTCTATTTAACATACTAGAGCTTTTAGGAATTGTAGGTTTAATTATGATTGTTTTGGAGGCAGCACTTGATTTAAGGCTGACAAAAGACAAATGGCCCACAATTTGGAAATCATTTAGCGTTGCACTTTTATCTCTTGGCCTTTCCGCTGGTGCTATTGCTTACATATTACATTTTTTCATATTCCCTGACTTGTTTACTTCACTATTGTATGCGATTCCATTATCGATAATGAGCAGCGCAATCATTATTCCTTCTGTAGGGGGCCTTTCTGAAGAGAAAAAGGAATTTATGGTATATGAAGGCACATTTTCAGATATTCTGGGAATCATGTTTTTTTACTTTTTAATAGGAAATGCAGGAGAAAATAGTGCAAAAGTTGTATTGATGGATGTAGTGGGTAATATCACTATAACAGTAGTTTTATCTGTATTAATTAGCTATGGATTGGTTCTTATTTTTCAAAAGCTAACGTCTCAAGTAAAGTTATTTTTATTAATAGCAGTGCTTCTAATTTTATATTCCGTTGGTAAGTTATTCCACCTATCATCATTGTTGATTATTTTAATTTTTGGGTTAGTACTTAATAATCAAAAATTATTTTTTAGAGGATTTTTGAAAAAGTTGATAGATCCTACAAAAGTTAAACGAATATTGGAAGATTTTCATTTGGTAACTGTTGAATCAGCTTTTGTAGTGAGAACATTTTTCTTTGTGTTGTTTGGAATAACTATAGCATTATCTAGTTTGTTAAATGCTGAGGTTGCAATTATAAGTCTAGCTATTTTAGCAGCTTTATATTTAATTCGAATAATTTTAATTAAAATTTTTATTCAGAAAGATATATTACCTCAAATTTTTCTTGCTCCTAGAGGTTTAATTACTATTCTTTTATTCTTTGCTATCCCTGATGAATTTGAAAATGAAAGCTTCGATTCTGGAATACTTCTCTACACCATAATAGTTTCTTGCATAATTATGGCTGTAGCTTTGGTTGCTAGTGGTAAAAAAGTCATTCCTATAGACGATATGTCTTTCATTTATGGTCCAACAAAGCTTGAAGAAACAGAAGCTCCAACTAATGGAGATATCACAAATCTTGAACAAATAGATTCAAAAAACGATAAAATTGATTGAATAAAACAAAACACATGTGTCAATAATTCTAAAACTTTCGAGTTCACCTTTAACTAAAACTATTACAGCAATACTTGCTATTGCTTTTGTTTTGTTACAAGGGTTAAAACTCGCTTTTAGTAATGATGTTGAACAACTTGTTTACACCACTCTTTTTGGCCAATCTGATGCAGTCTCCAGAGTATTCTATGTAATTGTTAACTCCATAAGTATATTTTTATCGATATGGATTTTGATGGAAATTAACTCAGCGAATCGATTTATAGATAAGGATCCATTTCCTTTGGGGGTATTTATTTTTGTTGGACTAACGTCAATGCCTTCTGTTTTACTATTTCCTGAAATTCAATTCTCTGCCTTGCTCATAGTTTTTGTCTTGTACTTGTTAATGTTAATTTACAATAACAATAATATTTCGGGTATTCTTTTCGGGTCTTCTATTCTTGTAGGCCTTTCAGCATTATTCTTTTATCCTTTTGCAATTTATCTCATATTGATTTTCGTAGGGTTTTATATTTTTAAGCCATTCGATATCAGAAGTTTCATGTTTGTTATACTCGGCCCTACTTTACTTTACC
Organism: uncultured Flavobacteriales bacterium; assembly: GCA_964410855.1. Taxonomy (GTDB): domain Bacteria; phylum Bacteroidota; class Bacteroidia; order Flavobacteriales_E; family Vicingaceae; genus JAVJQS01. Next base: position 21,423 of record CAYPJC010000001.1, read on the forward strand.
TTTACCTTTTTTCCGCTGCTTTTATCTTTAATTGGGATTTATTTTTAGAACAAAAAATAGAGTGGTTTCAAATGATTTATTTTAACCAGTTATTTTCGCTAAAATATCTTGGAATTACCAGTCTCTTCATAATTGGAGGGCTATCTCTTGCAAGAGCTTATAATTATAGGCAGAAACTAATAGTTCGACAACGAAATCAACTTTTAGTAGTATTTACATTTTTAGTTTTATCAGTGACTTTGGCCTTGTTTTTCGATATTCATAAAACATTATTCTTGATTCTTTTACCTTTAGGGTTCTTTTTCCTTTTCTTGTACCATAATTTAAAAAGAAAATGGATTTTGGATGGCATACTCTTGATTATTTTATTTTACAATACTTGGCAGTCTTTTCTAAGCTAATTTAATTGGCTTTTACTTACTTTTGTAAAAAATTATTTCAATGAAATTTGGTGTTATTACTTTTCCAGGATCAAATTGTGATCAAGACATGATTTATGTTTTAGAAACAATCATGGGTTATACTGTTGAGCGACTTTGGCATAAAGAACCAACTCTAAAAGGGGTCGATTTTGTTGTACTTCCTGGTGGTTTTTCTTATGGAGACTATTTACGATCTGGCGCAATTGCAAACTATTCGCCAATTATGGCAGAAGTAATCAAACATGCAAATAAGGGTGGATACGTAATGGGTATTTGTAATGGATTTCAAATTTTGTGTGAGTCTAAATTACTTTCCGGAACCCTTTTGCATAATAATCATCAAAAGTTTGTTTGCAAAAATGTATTTCTAAAGGCGGATAATAACGCTTCAATTATTAATCAAGGAATTGATAAGAATGATGTATTAAAAATTCCAATCGCTCATGCCGAAGGGAGATATTTCGCAACCAATGATATGCTCAAGTCCTTGAATGATAACGAACAAGTGATTTACAAGTATTGCGATGAAAATGGTTTAATAACCGATGAGGCAAATCCAAACGGGTCATTGCAAAATATTGCAGGAATTTGTAATCCCGCCAAAAATGTTTTTGGAATGATGCCTCACCCAGAGAGAGCTGCTGATAAAGAGCTTGGAAATACAGACGGGTTAAGAATTTTTGAGTCTATGCTTTCTTTAGTAGGGGCCTAAAACAAGAGCGAAATTCCTTATTTATATAAATTCATTTCCTCCACGTATTTTGCCACCCCATGAGGCATATAGTGCGAAACATTCTTGCCTTCTTTGATTGATTTTCTGATAAAGGAAGAAGAAATTTTCATTACAGGAGCTTCGACATAGTTAACTTTGAAATGTTTACGTAATCCACCTCCTTCATTAGCCTCTAGCCTCGGATAAACATATAATTCATGGTTTTCTAAAATAACTTCATGATTTTTCCATTTATGAAAATGGTTTAGATTGTCTGCACCCATTATTAAAGCAAAGTCTTTCGTTGGATGTTTCTCTTTTAAATAAACCAATGTGTTAATTGTGAAGTTGGGCTGAGGTAAATCAAATTCAATATTTGAAGCCTTTAATCTATTGTCGTCACCGATGGCTAGTTTCATAAGATGCAGGCGGTCGTAATCTTTAAGCATGGACTCTTTTTGCTTAAATGGATTTTGTGGACTTACGACCATCCAAATTTCTTCTAAATCTGTGTATTCTACCATGTAATTCGCTATAACCATGTGGCCAACATGAACTGGGTTATAGGTGCCAAAAAATAATCCAACTTTCATTCAATCAATAATATATGAGTTATGAATTCAAAAATTTATTTATAATAAAAAAAGCCCCTTCAACTGCTTTCTCAAGCTCATCATTTAATATAACATAATCAAATTGATCAGCAGTTATCAACTCTGTTTTCGCTTTATCTAACCTATTCAAAATCCTTTCTTCAGTATCTGTGTTGCGATTTTTTAATCTTTCCTCAAGCGCTTTTAAACTAGGAGGCATTACAAAAATTGAAATGGCTTTTTCACCAAAATGTCTTTTTAGATTTAGACCTCCAACTACATCAACATCAAAAATAACGTTCTTCCCACTTTTCCATATTCTTTCAATTTCACTTTCTAATGTTCCATAAAAGTGATCTTTATATACCTCTTCCCATTCTATGAATTCATTGCTCTTTATTTTGTTTTTGAATTCATAAGCTGATAAAAAGTGGTAATCTATTCCATTTATTTCTTTACCTCTTTTTTCTCGAGTAGCAGCAGATATAGAAAATTCTAATTTCAATTTCCGTTGAAGAAGTGCTTTGACTATTGTTGTTTTCCCTGCTCCAGAAGGAGCAGAAAATATAACACATTTACCCATTAGAGTACATTTAATACTTGTTCCTTAATTTTTTCTAATTGATCTTTCATTTGAACGACCAATTTTTGCATTTCTGCATGATTAGCTTTTGATCCCAACGTATTTATTTCTCTTCCGATTTCTTGAGCTATGAATCCTAATTTTTTTCCTTGTCCTTCTTTTTCCGACATGGTTTTTTTGAAATAGTCACAGTGAGCTTTTAAACGAACTTTTTCCTCTGAAATGTCATATTTTTCCATGTAATAAATCATTTCCTGTTCAAAGCGGTCTCTATTTATAGTCTCTTTTTGGGAAAGTTCTTCCAAATTAGTCAGAAGTCTTTTTCTAACTATTTCAGTTCGCTCATCTTCATATTTTAATGCTTCTAAAAGTAAACCTTCAATAGATGATATGTGATTATTTAAATCAGTTTCTAATGCTTTTCCTTCGTCTTCTCTGAATTCAATGAGCGATTTAATGGCTTCCTCTAATATTAATTCAACACGTTTCCATTCTTCCTCTGCAAAAGACTCTTCAGTATTTTTTATGACATCAGGTAATTTTAGAATGCTTTGAATTATATTAGAACTACTGATAGATAGTTCTTGTTCAATTTCTTTAAGTTGTTTATAATAACTTCTGAAAATTGATTGATCTATTTGATAAGAAGAATCTGCTTCTAAAGTTTCATAAGAAAGGTACATTTCTATTTTTCCACGATTGAGTTGATCAGCTAGTTTTCTCCTGTAGCTTAATTCCTTTTCCTTGAAACTAGAGGGAACTTTAACTGAAATATCAGTTTGCTTGCTATTTAGAGACTTAAGTTGAATGATGACTTTTTTGGCAGTTAGTTGTGCTTCTGCTTTTCCAAAGCCGGTCATGGATTGTATCATCTATTTATTTTAAGTAGCCAAAGATAATTAAAAGATGAAGCAAGAAACGAAGGTGTTATGTTCAATTTAGGTAAAGGCAATGATTAACTGATTTTTGCGACTACCTTTTTCTTTTTACTGACAAGATAAACACCAGTAAAAATTGCAGCAGTAGCAACGACTTTCACCCATGACAATTCATCCTTGCTTAATGATAACGCAAATAGTGTGGCTATTATGGGTTGTGAATATATGTAGGTACTTACTACAGTAGGGTTTAGCTCTTTTAATCCGTAGATATTTAGCAAGTATGCCAAAAAGGTTGTACAAATAATCACAAATAAGAAAGCTAGCCAAATTGGTGAAGTAAAACTTTCCCATTCGACGGTTAAAAAATCGTTGTAACCAAATGGAATAACAATTAGAAACCCAAATAAGAAAACCCATTTAATAACTGTTATCGGTTTATATTTTTGCATCAAGGGTTTTACAAGAACCAGATAAATAGCGTACGATGAAGCATTAAGAAATATAAACAAGTCACCCAATACATTGGATGGTGTAACACTCAAAGGATTATTATAAAGAATTAAGCCAGCTGCTCCGGCCAATCCTAAAAAGATTCCTCCAATTTTTGAAACTGTAATTTTTTCTTTAATTAATATAGCAGAGATAATGAGTACTAAGATGGGGTTACTCGTCATTATTATTGCAGCATTTATTGGACTTGTTAAATTGAGGCCGTAGAAAAACATTAATTGGTTTCCTGCAACACCAAATATTCCACAAGCGGCCATTCTAAAAAGATCCTTCCGATTTACTTTTTCTTTTTTTCCGAAGCTGCTGAATAACCAAAATAAGAAGAGAGCTCCAGAAACTCTGCAGAATATAAACCCAAAGGGGGTTATATATTCAGGCATTAAATCTTTTGCAACCGTATAGTTTACACCATAAATTAGGTTTGCCCCTAGAAGAGCAAGATGAGCTTTTAGTAATCTACTCAAGGGGGTATTAATTTAAGTATGCCTTTAATTCGTCAACCGTTTTAGAAGTATTACCGATAAAGATTTTATCGTCAAAAACAAAAACAGGTCTTTTTAAAAAAGTGTATTCTTCCAATATTAGCTCTCTGTAGTCAGTTTCATCTAGCTTCTTTGTATTTAAACCCATGCTTCTGTATTTCATTGCTTTTCTGCTAAAAAGAGCTTCAAAGCTGCCTGCCATATCTTTCATTATATCTAAATCTTCACCACTAATTTTATTAGCTTTGATATCTTGTAAAGTAAAACTAGGGTCTAGCTTTATTTCTTTTAGAATTCGCTTACAAGTAGAACAAGTGGATAGGTGAAAAGCCTTTCTCATTTTTCATTTTTTAAAAGTCAAAAGTAGTACAGATTAATTTTAAATGACACAAAAGCCAAATGCATTAAAGCTTTTTTCTCCAGGCAGGATTTGGTTGACAATTCTCATTGGATTATCAGTAGCTAGTTATATGCTGTATAGAAGTTATGATCCTTCTGCATTTATGAATGCCAGTTGGACTTGGCAAACTACCTTTTGGATTTTCATAGCATTAGTCATGATGGCAATCAGGGACTTTGCTTATATGGTTAGAATTCGAATTTTAACAGATTATAAACTAAACTGGAAGCAAAGCTTTCAAACCATAATGCTTTGGGAGTTTGCTTCAGCAATAACTCCTTCTGTAGTTGGGGGTTCAGGTGTAGCAATTTACCTCGTAAATAAAGAAGGAGTGTCAGTAGGTAGAAGTACTGCAGTGGTCATGACTACCGCATTTTTAGATGAGTTATTCTATATATTAATGGTTCCACTCATCATTTTGTTGGTGGGTTATAATAACTTATTTCCTGTTGCTCTAGAAAAAGAAGTATTTGGGATTACTTTAGGAACTCAAGGGATATTTCTGGTTGGGTATTTTTTTATTGTATTTCTGACTTCTACCATTTTATATGCTATTTTTTTTAGACCTAGAGGGTTTAAATGGATATTGCTTCAAGTATTTCGATTGCCATTTTTAAGAAAATGGAGAGCAGGAGCAAGTGAAGTAGGAGATGATATTATGGTGACTTCTAAGGAATTGAAAAGCAAACCAATCAGCTTCTGGCTAAAAGCTTTTACTGCTACTTTTTTCTCATGGACAGCGAGGTATTGGGTAGTGAATTTTATTATTCTTGGGTTTATTATGGTAGACGATCATCTTCTAATTTATGCGCGCCAATTAGTAATGTGGGTGATAATGTTAATTAGTCCAACACCTGGCAGCACTGGAGTAGCAGAAATTGCATTTTCAGGGTTTTTAAAAGACTTTATACCTATTGGTTTGGCTGCTGCTTTGGCATTTCTTTGGAGATTGATTAGCTATTATCCGTACTTATTTATTGGTGCAATTATTCTTCCTCGTTGGATAAAGAGAACACATTCTTAAAGATGGGTATAACATACCTAGCCCTTTTGAAATCATTAATTTTGTAAGCCAAAACATCAACTTTGGCGAAAAAAAACATGAGATTTGGAACAAAAGTTATTCATGCAGGATTAGAGCCAGATCCTACAACAGGAGCTGTAATGACTCCTATATATCAGACTTCTACTTACCACCAAAAATCTCCAGGAAATCATAAAGGATTTGAATATTCTAGAACAAGTAACCCAACAAGGAAAGCCTTAGAAGATAATTTGGCAGCGCTGGAAAACGGGAGTTATGGCTTATGTTTTGGAAGTGGATTAGCTGCGATAGATGCAGTTTTGAAAATGCTAAATCCGGGTGACGAGGTAATTTCTACCAATGACTTGTATGGCGGATCTTACAGGCTTTTTACCAAAATATATGAAAAGTATGGCATAAAGTTCACTTTTGTTTCAATGCATGACATGTCTGAAGTTGAGAAGGCAGTTAGTGATAAAACAAAATTGTTGTGGGTTGAAACACCTACGAATCCGATGATGAATATTATAGATATTAAATCGGCTGCTTTAATTGCAAAAAAATACAATCTCAGCTTAGTAGTCGACAATACATTTTCTACTCCATATCTTCAGACTCCACTTGACTTAGGTGCGGATATAGTAATGCATTCGCTAACCAAATATATGGGAGGACATTCAGATGTAATTATGGGTGCTTTGATTTGTAAAGACGAAAAAATTGCAGAAGAACTTTATTTTATTCAAAATAGTAGCGGAGCAGTATGTGGACCGCAGGACAGTTTTTTAGTTTTAAGAGGAATAAAAACATTGCATTTGCGCATGCAAAGACATTCAGAAAATGGTAAATCAATAGCCCATTTTCTTAGGAATCACAGCAAAGTTGATAAAGTTTATTGGCCAGGTTTTGAAGATCACCCAAATCATGAAATAGCAAAAGATCAAATGCGAGATTTTGGAGGCATGATTTCATTTACTCTTTTTGGAGACAAACAAGAAGATGCTTTTAAAGTGATGTCAGCTTTTAAGGTTTTTACCTTGGCAGAATCGTTAGGAGGTGTTGAGAGCTTAACTTCACACCCTGCTACTATGACTCATGCGGCTATTCCAAAGGCAGAAAGAGAAAAGTCTGGGGTTACGCCTTCTTTAATCCGCTTAAGTGTTGGAGTGGAGGATGTGCTAGATTTACAAGAAGATTTAGAACAGGCTTTAAGCCGCATTATGCATTAAAACTTTGTAATGAGGGTTGAAACTACAATAAAATATGACTTTTCCGTAGTTTCAGCATAGCACCGCTATGGTTAAACTATAAAAAGTATTGGAACGGTATATTTTGAAGCAGTTTCAAGACGTAATAAATTTTCTAATGCATGATGCGGGTTTAGGCATTCTTTAGTCGTTAATCAGACATGAAGCTTGTTTTTTTCTTGCAACGAATTGAACAAATCTTACGTTTGAATATTATATATTAATTTTGAGCATATTCTTTATACAGGTCTAATAAAATAACTATGAAACACACACTGACTCTGATTCTACTTTGCCTTATTATGAATTTTTCATTTGCTCAAGCAGAATGGTGTGCGACTGACCAAATGTTGGAAGAATGGTTCGAAAATCACCCTGAAGATAGAGAACTATTCTTAAATCCACCGGTTCAAGAAGTTCAACAATCAAGAATAAAGGGTTCTCAAAATAATAAAGCTCCAAATTATATTATTCCAGTAGTAGTTCATGTCATTCATTTTAATGGAGATGGAAATATTTCTAAAGAGCAAATTGAAGATGGAATTAAAATTATTAATGATGATTTTAATAAATTAAATTCAGATACGGCAAACGTAAGAAGTCCCTTTAAAAGTTTAATAGCTGATTCGCAGATTGAGTTTAGGTTGGCTCAAAAAGATCCCAGCGGCAAATGCACGGATGGAATTAATCTGATTAACTCATTCCAAACATATAACAATAGGAATCAAGTTAAATCTTTGAGTTATTGGGATGCAAACAAGTATTTCAATGTATGGATAGTCAATACAATTCAAAGAAGTGGAACTGGAAATATTTTAGGCTTTGCTCAATTTCCACGATTTGGAGCTAATGCTACCTATGGTATTGTTGTTCGAGAAGATGAATGGGGTAGTATTGGTTCAGCATCTAGCAAAGATGGGCGAACGGTTACCCATGAGATGGGACATTGTTTTGACTTGCTTCACACCTTTCAAGGAGGATGTGGATTTAATTGCGCCACTTCTGGTGACCGAGTTTGCGACACTCCACCTCAAGCTTCTAGCCATAATAATTCCTGTGATACCACTTTAAATTCATGTAGTAATGATGCTACAGGAGGAGGAACTTCAAATCCATATACGTCAAATGTTAAAGATCAACTGGAAAATTATATGGGTTATGGACTTTCTTGTTTAGCAATGTTTACCGAGGGACAAAAAACTCGGATGGAATCTGCTTTAACTCAAGTTTCTAAATTGGTCAACCTAACTAGGGCAACAAACTTAACTGCAACCGGAACTAATAATGGCTACTTAGCTCAGCAGTGTGCCCCTGTAGCAGATTTTTATTCAGACTTGCAAATGGTTTGTGTGGGTGGGTCAATTAGCTTTACTGATGATTCATACAGAGATACCATCACTACTTATACTTGGAGTTTTCCAGGTGGAACACCATCTACTTCAAGTGCAGTTAGCCCGTCAATCACATATAATACGCCTGGGATTTATGATGTTGAGCTAAAAGTGGAAAATGCTGCTGGAGCTGATTCGATGCTTATTTTAAATCAAGTGATCGTTAATGATACCATGAATAATATAAGTGGGTTTGGTTATTTCGAAGGGTTTGAGAATGCCTCCTCTTTTGCTGATTGGACAATTATTTCACCAACTGGAAACCCTAAGTGGGTAAGAACTGGTGTTGCTTCTTATGCGGGAAACTCTTCAGCTCTTATAAATAACTATATAGTTGAATTAGATAATATTAATGCTGTTCAATTTAACCAATTAATTTCTCCTCCTATTGATGTAAGTCAGGTTATTAATCCAAGTTTGAGATTTAAGATTGCCTATAAAGCAAAAAATCTAAGCTCAGAAGATAGGTTTAAAATAGCATTATCAACTGATTGTGGAGCATCTTGGTCTAGTAGATTTGTTGCTAATCCTGCAAAAACAACTCTTATTAGCTCTGGGAGGGAATCTAATAATTATATTCCAATCAGTTCTGATTGGAAAACATTTACACTAAACAACTTGACTCCTGCTATGAGAAGTAGTAAAAATTTGTTAATTCGGTTCGATTTAACTTCTGGGGATGGGAATAATATGTTTATCGATGATGTCGAGGTTGTGGGCGCTTCAGTTGTAGGCATTGATAAGAGCTTAGTAGAAAATAATTTATTCCTAATCTATCCAAATCCAACCGATAATGGGTTTTATATAGAGATTGAAGATTCTGAATATTCTCAATCAGTAGAGATATTTATAACAAATATTTTAGGTAAAAGAGTCAAAGAAGTCTCTAATCAGGCGGACAATAATGAGAGGAAAATATATGTTGGAACTTCAGATTTAAGTCCTGGAATTTATTTCGTGAGTTATCAAAATGGAGCTAAGAGAATTACTAAGAAATTAATTGTTAATCGTCTTTAAATCCAACCAAAATAGTAACACAACCGTCTCTAACAATGTCGGTTGTGCTTTCGCTTTTGGGTAGTTGTATGCTTAATATTAAGGGTTGTGTCTTGTCAACTTCGATATCTTCAAAAGCAAATGTTTTCTTTATTGTATCAGTTGCCAAAACTTTGTTTTCCATACTTTTTATCTCGTATATAGTATTTTCAAAATAGGGATCTGCACAAACTATTAGTCGGTATGAAAGGCCTTTATTGAAATTAAGCTGAACTATAGCTTCTTGGCCTGCAGACATTTTAGTTGCATTTAATTGACCATTACTTAAATAGGGTTCTAATCCTGGAAGGCAATTTCGTTTGGTAAATCCTTTGCATTGAGCAGAAGCACAAACTGTGAATAATGTGGCACATCCAAGAATCGCAAGTTTGGTTAGTAGGTAATTTTTCATTCAATTATTTTAGCACGCATTGCAGCAACTTCTTCTTTTATCATATTAAAGGTAGAGTCAGGAAGTATTACTTCTTCTTTGTCGCTGCTAATTTTTAAAACTCCGTTTTCCTTTTTTGCAGTCTGATGATATTCGGTATCATCATCGCCTAATACATCAAAATGGGCGTCAATTTTTTTAATAGACTGGAGGAGTTCCTCAGAGCCATCTTTGTTGTTAAGGCTTTCAATAAGTAGTATTAAATTTTTTAAAGAATATCGCTGACTTGCAATAATTTCTCTTATTCCAATAGAGTTTTTCTGCTCATCTGCCATCTCAGTGCCTAAATACAAGCCTTCAACCCATCCACCAGTTAAAATATAAGTAGAAATATCTTGTTGATTCTGATTCTTTAAATAACTATCATTATCAAGAAAAAATTCTGAAACAACTTGCAGTAAAGTGTCTTTACTGTTTGCATTTTTTTCAAGTCTTGAAACAAATTCTTTTTGAAAGGTTTGACCAATACCCAAATCTTCAGCCATTAATTGAGTTACAGTGAAATACTCAATAGCATCTTGATGCTTTCCAAAAAGGCCTGCATAGCTTAGGTCGGCTCCGTATATGCCTAAATTAAGGGCTTTTTTAATTTTTAAATTATATCGATTTCGATTTTTAGTATTATGTAATTTGTCATAATGATATTCAACCCCTTCCTTCTTAAATAGATAAGTTAATTCTAAAGGAGAAGGAAGAGTATAAAAGATTTTTTTAATTTGAATAATTTTATCTTTTGATTCTTGAGACTTCTCATCATTAGCTATACTAATCGTGTTAGTTTTATCAACTGAATTAGTTCTTTTTGCCTCATTTACGCAAGCATAAAAGGGAATGATTAAGCAGAGTGTGATATATAAATATCTTTGTTTGATTGGATTCATTGGGTTCAAATATAGTTATTTTAAGTATTTAATGTGCATCTAACCAATTGTCAGCATGGTCCATTTCTACGATTAATGGAACTTTTAGTTTTACTGCGTTCTCCATTTTGCTTTTTATGATGGGTTTAATTATTTCAATTTCCTCTTTATGGGCATCAAATACCAATTCATCATGCACTTGAAGTAGGAGTTTAGATTTAAAACCTTGACTCTTAAATTCCTTTTGAATAGAAATCATTGCAACTTTAATAATATCTGCTGCCGAGCCTTGAATTGGAGCATTTATAGCATTTCTTTCTGCATATCCTCTAACAATTGCGTTTCTGCCGTTTATGTCATTTAAATAGCGTCTTCTTTTCATGATAGTTTCAACATATCCATTTTCTTTAGCAAATTGAATACTTTCGCTCATATAGCTTTTTATGCCTGGATATTTTTCGAAATAATTTTCAATTAAGATCTGAGCTTCTTTTCTAGGAATGTTAATCCTTTGCGAAAGCCCGAAGGCTGAGATACCATAAATAATCCCAAAGTTGACTGTTTTAGCTTTGCTTCGCATGACTCTATCAACATCTTTTAAATCTACTTCAAATACTTTTGATGCAGTAACGGAGTGTATATCAGTCCCTTCTTTAAATGCTTGAATCATTCCTTTATCTTCACTTAAGGCAGCAATAATTCGAAGCTCAATTTGGGAGTAATCAGCAGCCAATAACTTATATTCATTGCTCGAAGGAATAAATGCCCGTCTAATTTCTCGCCCTTTTTCAGTTCTAATTGGGATATTTTGAAGATTCGGATTATTGGAGCTCAATCTTCCAGTAGCTGCAACAGCTTGCATGTAATTAGTGTGGATATGATTTGTTTTCGGGTTCACTAGTTCAGGTAAACTATCAACATAAGTCGATTTTAATTTTTTTAATGACCTATATTCTAGAACTTGAGGTATTATTTCATGCTTGTTTTTCAATTTCGTTAATGTCTCTTCTGAGGTAGAATATTGCCCTGTTTTCGTTTTCTTCGCTTTTGAATCTATTTCTAAAACCTCAAATAATACTTGGCCTAACTGCTTTGGAGAGTCAATATTAAATTCAGTTGTTGCCAGTTTAATTATTTTGGACTTAAGTTCACTAAGTGATTTTCCAAGTTCTTTAGAAAATTTTGCCAATGCATCTTTATCGAGATTTATTCCTTCGCGTTCCATAGAAGCAAGGACTGAAATTAGTGGCATTTCAACCTCATCAAACAATTTTCTTGTATCGCCTTCTCCCAGTTCTTTCTCAAATATTTCTTTTAATTGAAAGGTAATGTCTGCGTCTTCGCCAGCATATTCTGAAATTAATTCGAGGTCAACATCTCTCATGCTTCCTTGATTTTTACCTTTTTTGCCAATAAGGTCTTCAATCGGTTTTGGTCGATAATTCAGGTAATTTTCTGCTAAAACATTCATATTATGTTTCTGATCTGCTTGAAGCAAATAATGAGCAATCATGGTATCAAAAAACTTTCCTTTTAATTCAATGTCGTAATTCTTAAGAATGGCAAGATCATACTTTAGGTTTTGGGCTATTACCTCTTTGCTTTCGTCTTCAAATATTTCCTTAAATGGTTTTAATTCATCTTTGGCTTTCTCTCGATTTTCATCTATCGGAACATAGAATGCCTTACCTTTCTGAATGGAGAAAGAAATGCCTACCAATTCTGATGTTAATGGATTTAAGCCAGTAGTTTCTGTATCAAAACAATAAGATTTAGCCTCTTTAAGGATCGCTATAAGATTATCAACTTTTTGTTTTGTGTCCATTAGTTGATAATCATGCTCAGTATTTTCTAAGGTCTGAAGTTCCTTCAATTCAACTTCTTGATTCTGGTTCTCATTTTCATCAGTTGAAGAAGAGTTGAATAAGTCCATCTGACCTCCACTATTAGCTGTCATTGCAATAGGCTCTCCAAGAATCCGTTTGCTTAAAGTTCTGAATTCAACTTCTGCGAAAAGCTCCTCTAAGACTTTTTTATCCATAGGATCTCTCTTTAAGTCTTTCGGATCGAATTCTATGGGAACATCTAGAATAATAGTCGCTAATTTTTTAGAAAGTAAGGCTTGATCCTTATTCGCTTCGACCTTTTCTCTCATTTTTCCCTTTAATTCAGAGCTGTGGTCAAGAAGGTTTTCAACGCTGCCATATTCTTTTAAAAATCGTTTAGCCGTTTTATCGCCAACCCCCGGAATTCCTGGAATATTGTCAACTGCATCTCCGCACATGCCCAAATAATCAATTACTTGCAAAGGCTCATCTATTTCAAATTTCTTGCATATTTCTTCAACTCCCAAAATCTCAGCCTTGTTTCCCATGCGGGCTGGTTTATACATGAAAATGTTTTCTGAAACTAATTGTCCAAAATCTTTGTCAGGTGTCATCATGTAGGTCACAAAGCCTTCTTTTTCAGCTTTTTTAGCTAAGGTGCCAATCACATCGTCTGCTTCATATCCATCAACAAATAATATAGGTATTTGAAATCCACTTATCAATCTTTTTATATATGGAATGGCCGTTCTGATATCGTCTGGCATAGCTTCTCTATTAGCCTTGTATTCACTAAACTCTGTATGTCTTATGGTTGGTTTACTGGTGTCAAAAACAACAGCAATGTGACTAGGATTATGTGTCGATAGAACCTCAAATAGAGTAGTAGTAAAACCATAGATTGCTGAAGTATTTAACCCTTTTGAGTTAACCATCTGATTTTGACTAAATGCAAAATAAGCTCTATAGATTAATGCATAAGCATCTAAAAGCCATAACTCTTTTTTATTTTCTGACATGAAATTTGATTGAAATTAAAAGCTTCAATTTAGGAAAAAGCTAAGAAATATACTATTGAATTATTGAGCAGTTTTACTTTCTTCTAAAATAGTTGCAAGTACTGTTTCACCAACTGCTTGAAGGGTGTTTTTGTCAATAATGTCTAGCTTATCGGCATGCGTATGATGATACGAACCGAATCCGCCTAAAGCTGGATCATATTGGATGATATCAATACTTGGAATATTCATTAAGGTATTAACATAGAGATGGTCGTCTTCTCCAACATATGCTTTTTCTTCGAATACAAAATAATTACTGTGACCTAAATGGTATGCAATATTCCAAACTTTGTTCACAATGTTAGGAGCGTATTTCATTGAAATAATTTTCTCCTTTGGGAATATGGCATTTTTAGCACCAACCATATCTAGTAAAATTCCAAAATTTGCGCTATAATTTGGTTTGTGAGGGTTAGCTCCCCAATATTGACTCCCAAGACACCAGGTTTTAGCTTGATAAGGCCCATAGTCTGAAGGTTGACCATAATCTTCTGCATCAAAAAATATAATATCAACACCTATTTTTGGTTTTTCTAATTGTATTTGTCTCGCAATTTCAAGTAAAACGCCCACTCCACTTGCCCCATCATTTGCCCCATCAATTGGTTTGTCTTTATCTATTGTGTCAGAATCAGCGAAAGGTCTAGTATCCCAATGTGCAAAAAGTAAAATGCGATTGTTTAGATCTGGGAGGTAACTCCCGATAATATTTTTAATAGCTAGATTCTTGTTGTTAAATGATTTAACAATTGCCTCTTGTTCTATTACTTCAAATCCAAACGAGCTTAATTTATCAGCAAGGTAAAAGCCGGTCTTTTGGTGCGCTTCAGTATTTGGAACTCTTGGTCCAAAACTAACTTGTTTCTCTATATACGAGTAAGCAGAGTCCTTATTGAAATTAGGCCTTTCAATTAATTGTTGAGTTTTTTTAACTAAGGTTGGATTTGCTTTCTTCTCGTTATCTGATTCACCACAAGAAAAAAGAAACGTTATAAAAAAGTAAAGTAAGTATTTAGGATTCAAAACTCCATTCAGCGCCATCTTTTCCGTCTTTAATAATAATGTTTAGCTTGCCTAATTTGTCTCGTATTTTATCTGAGGTTGTAAAATCCTTTTCTTCTTTTGCTGCCTTTCTAAAAGCCAGTATAAGATCCATTAACTCTCCAGTAATTTCATTTTTTGCATGAGCCCCTTCTTCTAATTGAAGTCCCAAAATATCATAAAAAAATACATTATAAATAGTTTTTAACTTTTCCAAATCGATCTTTGAAATTGTATTATCTCCTTTTAATATCGAGTTAATCCATTTAAGGCCATCGAATAACTTAGCGATTGCCATTGGTGAATTAAAGTCATCATTCATTACTCCGTATATTTCATCCTCAAAAGCAGCTACATCTATGGTGCTAATCTTATCAGGTATTAATTCTGATAAGCGTATCATGCCTTTTTGCAGTCGAACTAAACCCTTCGAGGCTGCTTCCAACGCTTCATTTGAGAAATCTAATGTACTCCTATAGTGAGATTGAAGAATAAAGAATCGAATGGTCATAGGAGAATAGGCGCGATCTAATTGAGGGTTTTCTCCACTAAATAATTCATGGCAAAAAATCCCATTTCCTAGAGACTTGCCCATTTTTTGCCCGTTAATAGTAACCATATTGTTATGTAGCCAATAATTGGCAAATGGCTTTCCGGTATGTGCTTCAGCTTGAGCAATTTCACATTCGTGATGTGGAAATGAATTTTCAAGGCCTCCACCATGGATGTCAAAATTATCTCCCAAGTATTTTTGACTCATAACAGTACATTCAATATGCCATCCTGGATAACCTGCACCCCAAGGAGAATTCCATTGCATCAAGTGACTAGGATCTGCTTTTTTCCATAGGGCAAAGTCTATTGAATTTCTTTTTTCAGATTGAGCAGCTAAAGTTCTATTTGCGCCGCCTTCCATCATTTCTTCAACAGAACGTCCCGAAAGCTTTCCATAGTTATGCTTTTCATCATACTTGCTAACGTTAAAGTACACTGACCCATTTACCTCATAAGCAAAACCTTTCTTAATTAGATCTTCGATGATTTCTATTTGTTCAGGAATATGTCCAGAAGGTCTCGGGTATATCGAAGCACGTTTTACATTCAAGGCATCCATGTCTCTAAAGTAATTATGCATGTACTTTTCAACGATTGCCATTGGGTCAACTTGCTCTAGACGGGATTGTTTTGCGATTTTATCATCACCTTCATCTGCATCATCAGTTAAATGTCCAACATCAGTGATGTTTTGAACATATTTTACTTTAGGAAAGAGATGACTGAGGTATCTAAAAATTAAATCGAATGAAACGTAAGACTTTGCGTGACCTAAATGGGCATCTCCGTAAACCGTTGGGCCACATACATACATCCCAATTGTATTTTTATCTATTGGAATAAACGGTTCTTTCTTCCGACTTAAGGTGTTATAAAGTACTAATTTAGATGACATGCAGTTGAAAAGGTATTTATTTTGAGTAGGCAAAGAAAAGCAATTCTCTGCATTTTAAAGTCTCAGAACAAGCAAAAAAGATATTACTAAGCATACATCGATTAGGAGAGAAAATGGAACAGTAGCTTATACATCTTTTTCAATCACGCCATCGCCAATGTATTTACCGCCTTTGAAAATTCCAATACGGAGTAAAAGACCATTGTCGTCGTATTCGTAATCCTTACCATCGATTAGTCTAAAGTTTTTAAATACGCCGTCTTTTGCAATTTGTCTATTTCTATTATAGAGTTTCTTATAGCCATTTCCGTCAAAGCCTCCTTGGTTAGGTTTTTCACCTTGTCTCGCCTTTACATTCATCTCCTTGCCTTCCGCTAACTGTTTTTCTAGTGGATCTTTTTGTGGAGTTTTTGGCGCATAAGATTCATAAGAGTCCTTATTCATTTCACCATTGTTGAAACTCTTAATAGTCATAAGGTCTCCATTTTCATAATACTCTTTCATTTGACCAGTTTCCAAACCTTCTTGCCAAGTTCCTGTAAGCCTAAGATTACCGTTTTCGTAGTAATATTTTTGTGTTCCACTTCTTTTACCATTTTCAGTAAAAGTAAATTCTTGAGCTACTTTTCCGTTTCGTGGTATCTTTTAAAATTGCCAGTATTTTTAGTCCTCTCCCAATTCCCTTTTTCTTCAATTTTCCCATTTTTATAATACAAAGTATAAGCTCCATAAGGCCTGCTTCCCTTATAGGTGATTTCACTTTTAAGCTTCCCATTTGGAAAATAAGCTTTCCATAAGCCCATCTTACGACTATTTTGATATTTCCCTTCCTCTACCATTGCACCTAACTGGTAGCCTTTATTCTTCGAAGGATTAGCTTTTACTACCCACAATCCTTGTCGCTTATTATTAACATCTTTTTTATTGATGGTATCGCCATTTAGCATTTCATAGGATTGCGTCCATGCTTGCAAGGAGAATAAAAGGAAGGAGAAAATGAATAGTAAAAGTTTCATAAACTAAAATAGACCTTAAAAATAGCAAAAAGATTTCATAATTTGTTTCTAGAATTGGAACAATTTGGTTTTACCTTAAATTTAGCAACATGTCTTTCGTCATTTTCTCTAAATCATATTTCATTTTCCATCCCCAATCTTTTTGAGCAGCTTCATCATTTATGCTTGATGGCCAACTCTCAGCAATTTTTTGCCTGAAATCTGGATTATAAGATATTTTAAATTCTGGAACTTCATTTTTTATAGCAGCTGCAATTTCTTTTGGAGAAAAGGATATTCCTCCTAAGTTGTAGCTTGATTTTATTTTGATATTTTCTACGGGAGCTTCCATGAT
>CAYPJC010000002.1:0-4616 GCA_964410855.1 uncultured Flavobacteriales bacterium
GAGTGAAACTAAAAAGACTTTATCCGTCAATTATTGATTAACTTAACACTAGTAACCAAATACTTCTTTTAAACTCAATGTAGTAATTGGCCCATAGCTTTCTAAAGCCTTCATATCTAAATTCTCTTTCTTTCCAATAACCATGATATTGTATTGACCGTTTTTGACGTACTTTTCATGGAAAGCTTTTAAGTCAGCCATCGTCATATTAGGAACTTGCTCATATACATCTCTTCTTAAGTCATAATCAACACCTCTTTTAAGTGCCGTTTCATAATTAAAGAGTTTTCTAGCTTTGGTTATTCTCTCTGTTCTAATTTTCTCCATAGCTGCTTTCTTAGCCAATTCAAAACTCTTCTCAGATTCTGGCATGTTATTCAGTAAATCCATCATGCCTTCCATTGCTTCTGGCAATTTATCTGCTTGAGCACCGATATAGGCCATTGTATAATGTGCTTTGGCAGAATCTGACGGGGAACGAAAAGCGGAATAAACTGAATAAGCAAGAGCCTTAGACTCTCTCATCTCCTGGAATACGATTGATCCCATTCCCCCTCCAAAATACTCATTGAAAATAGCTGCTGCTGCAACTGTTTTAGGATTGTATAGCTCCTTTTTTGAAAGCATCATAATTTCAGCTTGTTTCATGTCATAATCTACCACATAAACTTTATTACCATCATTCTCTACTTCTTGGAATTTGATACCTTCTGGTGGAGCCATCAAAGTCTCAGGAACTTGATGATTTTCATCTAAATTGGTAATTAAATCTTCTTGATTTTTTGGTCCAAAATAGAGTACTCTGTGTTCATAAGAGTTTAATTTATGGATTCTCTCTATTAATTCTTGGGCATCTAAAGCGTTTAGTTCTTCTTCGCTTAATACGTACTTGTAAGGGTTGTTTTCTCCATACTGAGCATAAGATGCAAGTCCGCCAAATAAGATGTTTCCTTTATTTAGTTTAGCGTCAGATCTTCCTTTTAGAACATTAGAAGCCATACTTTTTAAAGCTTCCTCTTCAGGCTGAGCGTCAGCTAACAAATGTTCAAATAATTTAATTCCTGCATCAAAATTTTCATCCAACCCACTTAGACTTACATAAACCCTTTCATTTCCAGTTGAAACATTAAAATCACAGCCAATTTTATAAAATTCTTGTTGAATTTCTGATGGGCTGTATTTTGATGTACCTAAGAAAGGAAGGTAATCTAGAGCCATATCAATTTTGTTATCATTAAAAGTACCCATGTCAAAAATGTAGTAAAGATTGAAAAGCTCGTTGGTTTCATTCTTTACAGAGCGCACCGTAATGTCACTTTTCATAGTGCCATGATCGATATCTGAAGAGTAGTCAATAAACCTTGGCTGTATTGGTGAAACTTCTTTCTTTGCTAGTGCCATTAAAAATGCAGAAGAAGTATCCCTATTTACATTCACTGGAGTAATCTTTGGTTTAACTACTTCCATCACAGTTGTGTCTTCACCTGTTCTTTTATAAACCACTACATAATTGTCCTTGTAATTTTCTTTTGCAAAATTCATGATGTCCTCCTTAGAATATTTTTTCAAGGCATCAATTTCATTGACTTGATTTTCCCAGCTTCTCCTTTGGATAAAAGCATCAACCATCATATAAGTTCTTCCGCTATTGTTATCCAATTGTCTGATTTTTCCAATTTTCAAATCATTGATAACTGCTTGTGGGAGCCAATCGGGGAAATTTCCTTCTTTTAAACTATCGATTTGAGCGAGCAGTAAATCTTTCACTTCTTCTAATGTTTGCCCTTGTTTTGGACTAGCATTCATCATATGAGCTGAATAATCAGTTAGGATGTATGTAAAAGAACTCGCTCTTAACACTTTCTGCTGCTGATTTAGATTCAGCGTTATATCTGTCAAGTCCAAAAAGTTTCTTAAATCAATTAAACCTGCTGTACTATTTGCTAGTATCATGTCACACATTTGAATCAATTCAGATTCTCTTGAATCAACACCATCAAAACGATATCCCATATACATAAATTCTGCATCTGGGCCATATACGTCTTTTGTAATGACTTCAGTAATAGGTTCTTCTTTGATGACTGTGAAATCAGCAACTGGTTTAGATTCAAATGATCCAAACTGCTCTTTAATCATAACTATAATTGAATCAGGGTCGAAATCTCCTGCTAAGCAAATTGCCATATTATTTGGCACATAATAGTTGTTGAAATATTTTTTTATTTCCGTTAAAGATGGGTTTTTTAAATGATCAATGGTGCCAATGGTAGATTGTTGGCCATATTGATGATTCGGGAAAAGACCTTTCAAAATACCGTAAAAAGCTTTTCTGAAATCACTATCAAGTGTTCTGTTTTTTTCTTCATAAACAGCTTCCAATTCAGTGTGAAATAACCTTAATTGTGGATTTCTGAATCTTTCTGCTTCTAGTTCTAGCCATTTTTCCAATTGATTCGTTGGAATATCGTTTATATAAACTGTTCTTTCCTGAGAAGTGTATGCATTGGTTCCTTTTGCTCCCATTTCAGAAACCATTTTGTCATATTCATTGGCAATTGCAAAGGTGGAAGCAACTTGAGAAACACTATCAATCATTGCATATATCGATTTTCTACTAAGCTCATCTTTTGTATTTCTATAAACTTCATATAAGCTGTCGATTTGATTGAGTAATGGACCTTCTTCTTCGAAGTTCATCGTTCCATACTTATCGGTGCCTTTAAACAACATGTGCTCTAAGTAATGAGCCAATCCAGTTGCAGTTGATGGATCGTTCTTACTTCCTGCTCTTACTGCTATTTGAGTATGTACTCTTGGAGACTCTTCATTGACAGATAAATAAACTTTAAGTCCATTTTCTAGTGTATATATTCGAGTATTTGAAGGGTCGTTTTCAACTGTTTCGTATTCATTTTCTGTCGAAGCTGAATTATTGTCCTTTCCACCGCATGAAGCGATAAAAAATGCAATAGAAACAAGGCTGCTAATTAATTTGATATTGAGTTTCATGTTTTAAAGTTTGTTAAAAAATCAAAAAGCGAAGATATTAAAAGCTTTTTTAAAAATACTTCAAGAATAAAAGATAGGCGCTGTAGAGGTTTTGAAAGGCTTGTGAAACGGATTAATGGTATTTGTTACATAAAATCCAATCCCAGCTTATTCTTAAAGGTAGTCAAGTGGGGATTTAATTTCGCTAATTGATTGAATTTTTCTTCATCAGTGTAGGCCTTTTTTAGCTTTTTATTTTTTTGGATGTGAAAAGTCAATTCAATTCCACCGTTTTTGAGATTCTTTCGCAAGAAGTCGTGCAAATCTGTTCGTTTTAATGTCATTTCTTCAAATTGACTTTTATTGTCAACAGCAATAGACACTTTGAAATTTTTCTCTAGTTTAGGTTCATGATTAATCATAGCCGCGTAAACAATAGAATTCCCTTCTTCCTGATCATTTTTGACTTTTTCGGCTAAAGATTTCCAAGAATTATTAAACTCTTCTAATGTAAAATCAGTTCGGTCTTCAGAGTTAAACTGATGCTTTTTTCCTTCTTTTTCAGCATCACTAGCATTGCTAGTTAAGTCTTTAATGGAAAGAGATGTTGACTTAGTTCTTTGACCGGATAGTTTATTAAACTTGTTTTGATTGGGATTTTTGATTGCCTCACTTTTCTCAACTTCTTTTTCAATGGTTGAAACTTCTGGTGGAGTTTCTTTTAAGCTCGGGAGTTCAACTGATTTTTCAATGGAATTTAATTCTGGACCTTTTGATTGGGATTCTTCTTTCTCTATTGTCTCAGATTTCTCTATTTTTTCAGAACTCTTGATAGGCGATTCCTCAATTATAGCTGGTTCAATTTGTTTTTTAACCGAGCTTTCTTCTTCATTGACAAGGGATAAATTCTCTTCAACCGACCTTATGTAAGGCTTTTTTTTTTCTGGCTTATTATCTGGGTTTAAGATTGATGCTAATTGCATTAAGCTCAACTCGACTAATAGTCTCTTATTCTTACTTGCTCGATATTGGGTGTCGCATTGCCTGCAAATTTCAAGTGCTGCAATTAAAAACGGTAGTGAGCAATTAGTGGATTGATCCAGGTATTTTCTTTTTATGCTTTTTCCGACTTCAAGCAAGTCAATGGTTTGCTTGTCTTTGCAAACTAAGAGGTTTCTGAAATGGCTTGCTAATCCATTAATAAACAAATGTCCATCAAATCCGTTTTGAAGAATCTTATCAAAAAGCAAAAGAACTTGAGGGATATTTGAGCTTGTCAGATAATCAGTAGCTTGGAAATAATAGTCGTAATCTAAAATATTCAGATTCTCAATAACCGATTGATAGCTCAGCTCATTTCCTGCGAAACTTACCAATTGGTCAAACATCGATAACGCATCTCTGAGAGCCCCATCAGATTTTTGAGCAATTATTTGCAGACCTTCTTCTTCTGCCTTGATATTTTCTTTAGCGGCTATTTCTTTTAGATGATTGGTGATATCTTCAACACCTATCCGATTGAAATTAAAAATCTGACACCTAGAAAGAATTGTTGGAATTATTTTATGTTTTTCAGTAGTTGCTAAAATGAAGATGGCATGTGAAGGTGGTTCTTCAAGCGTTTT
>CAYPJC010000002.1:4626-6066 GCA_964410855.1 uncultured Flavobacteriales bacterium
AAGGCATTAAAGGCCGATGTGGATAACATATGAACCTCATCGATAATGTAAACTTTGTGGGACCCTATTTGTGGAGCAAATCTAACTTGATCAATTAAACTCCGAATATCATCAACCGAGTTATTCGAGGCAGCATCTAATTCATGAATATTTAGAGAGGCTCCTTCGTTAAATGAATTACAAGAGTCACATTCATCGCAAGCCTCAATATTTTCAGTTCGATTAAAGCAATTGATTGTTTTCGCAAGAATTCTTGCGCAAGTAGTTTTGCCAACACCTCTAGATCCGCAGAATAAAAAAGCTTGAGCTAAATGCTCAGTTTTAATGGCATTTTTTAGGGTGTTAGTAATAGAACGTTGGCCAACAACGGAATTAAAGGTTGTTGGACGGTATTTGCGAGCTGAGACAACAAAGTTTTCCATAGATAAGGTGTCCAAAGTTAACTTTTTTGTCTCAAAAATAATTTGATTTAAAGAGAATTAATCAAATATGTTCTGGTAAAAGCTTTTACCCTTTATTACTTCGCTTTTCCTGTTTTCATAATTTATTGTTGCTGATTCTTTAAATACATCAATACTCGAAATAGCAATGTCATTTTCAAATACAGTTAATTGAGCATATTTGATGCTTTTTCTAGGGTCAATTTGGAATATGGTAACGTATAGTACTCTGAATAATGTGTCCTGATTGCAAATTTTGAGCAGTTCTAATTCGAAATCTTCTTCTTTAAATGTAACTTTGAATGACTCACAGGTCTCTTTAAACTTTAGCTTGCCTAAATTATCTTTGGTGTAAACATTTACTTGAGAAATGCAATAAATAGGAAAGCTTAGAAAAACGATTAGTAAATACTTTATCATAAAAATAGTTTGTCATTTTAAAGTAGGCTTGAAGCAAAGAAAAGGAAATTTATTGTAAAAATTACTTGGTCTTAACTTATTAAGAGAGTGTTTGGACTCACTGTTTGCTTAAGTTAATTGTACAATTGGAAGTGTATTTTTGACGAAGACTTTGTACACCTTTATTTTGTTTGATCAAAGGTTTTAAGGGAGAAGTCAATTATTGCAAAAGAGGTTAAAGGAATGTTTAGGCGAAAAACAAACAATATGGGAGTTTTTTCTTATTTTTGCCGCCCCAATTTTGGGAAGTAATTTAAACATTTTGCAATGAGGAATCATTATGAGACAGTTTTCATATTAACACCCGTTTTGTCTGCAGATCAGGCAAAGGAAACTGTCGAGACCTACAAAAAAATGCTCAAAGATGCTGGAGCAAAAATCATCAATGAAGAACATTGGGGATTAAAAAAATTAGCATATCCTATTCAGAAGAAGTCCACTGGTTTTTACCAACTTTTTCAATACGAAGCTGAAGGTGATTTTATCGCCAAATGGGAACTAACCTATAAACGTGACGAAAAAGTTATGCGTTTTCTTACGG
>CAYPJC010000002.1:6084-15990 GCA_964410855.1 uncultured Flavobacteriales bacterium
CATGCTGTAGATTATGCGAAAGTTAGAATTGAAAAAATTAAAACTTCTGCCAAAAAAGCAGATAAGTAAAAACATTTAAACACTAAGACAATGGCTGAAAATTCATCAGAAATTAGATACCTCAATCCACCTGCGATTGATGTGATAAAAGAAAAATATTGCAGATTTAAAAAGAACAGAATCAAGTATATTGATTACAAGAATCCTGACTTTTTATTGCAATTTATAAATGAGCAAGGGAAACTTTTGCCAAGAAGAATAACTGGGACTTCACTCAAATATCAACGAAAAGTGGCTCAAGCTGTGAAGAGAGCGAGACACTTAGGTTTAATGCCATACGTGGCTGACTTATTAAAATAGGGAGGAAATAAAATGGATATTATTTTAAAAGAAGATATTGAAAATCTTGGGTTTAAAGATGAATTGGTTTCTGTAAAATCGGGTTTTGCTCGAAATTTTTTAATTCCTCATGGTAAGGCTTTGGCTGCAACCTCCTCAAATAAGAAAGTTTGGGAAGAGAATATGAGACAAAGAAGTCATAAGGAAGTAAAAATTAAAGAAGAAGCTGAAAAAACGTTCAAAGCATTAGAAAGTGAGAAAATCACTGTTGGTGCTAAAGTTGGTGAAGCAGGTCAGAAAATATTTGGATCTGTAAATACCATTCAGTTAGCTGATTCAATTAATAAGAAAGGACACAATATTGATAAAAAGAATATTAAAATTCTTGGTTCTCAAATAAAAGAGATTGGTTCTTATCAAGCAGAAATTAGATTACATAAAGATGTAAGTATCACAATCGATTTTGAGGTGGTTGCAGAATAAGATAATTTTTTTGATTGTAAAAACGTTCATTCTTTAATTAGAGTGGGCGTTTTTTTTTATTCATACCTTAAAGATTCAATGGGGTCTAGTTTTGAAGCTTTGTAGGCAGGATAAAAGCCAGATGTTAAGCCAACACCAACGCAAAGACTCACGCCAAGAATCATCCAATTCCAAGGTATAATAAAACTTCCTCCAACAAGATTTCCAACAAGATTTCCAATAATAATTCCAAGAACAATCCCAAGTATTCCCCCAAGTTGGCAAATAACTACCGCTTCAATTAAAAATTGGTTTCTGATTGTAGTAGAACTTGCTCCAATAGCTTTTCTTATCCCAATTTCCCTTGTTCTTTCAGTAACTGAAACCAACATAATATTCATTAATCCTATGGCCGCGCCCAAGAGAGTGATAAGTCCAATAATAGTTGCAAATACTCTAACCATGCTCAAATTTTCGATCAATAATTGAGAAAAATTATCGCTGCGATTAGTCTCAAAGCTTTCTTCGCGCCCAATTTTGTCCATCCTGATTACTCTAAAGGTTCCTGTGGCTTCGCCTATAGCAGGGTCGAGTTCTTCTGGCGTTGAGACCATTACATTGATCAGAAAAGAAGGATTAGCTGATGGGAAGTATTGTCTTGCATTTGTTAAGGGAATGAAAGCGTTCTTATCGCCACTAAAACCCATGCTGCTTCCTTTTGATTTGAGTACTCCAATAACTTTGTATTTGCCTGGGCCAATCGAAATCGTTTTATTTAAAGGGTCTTCGCCATTCGGAAATAGGCTCGTTTGGATTTCTTTTCCGATAATAACCCCATGAGATCCGTATCTGTTATCATGTACTGTAAAGTTTCTCCCAATTTCAATTTCATACCCTGAAGTGGTGAGGTAGTTTTCATCAATTCCAAAAACAAAAATATTAGGATTTGTTTTTTCAAATTCGTGCTTTAATGTTGCCAATGCTGTTGCTCTTGTTGAGACAGATACTATGGCAGGATATTCATATCTTTCTTTAAAATCGATTGCTTCTTGGTACTTTATTCTCGGATGATTTTTAGCTTTTTTTCCTCTTTTGCCTATACGGATACTACTCCCCCTGTTTCGAATTGAGAAAGTATTAGATCCCATGCTGCTAAAGTTGCTGCTAATGGAACCACTAATAGCATCGATTGAAGTCAAGATGCCAACCAAAGAAGTGATGCCAATAGCAATTATAAGTGCTGTAAGAATGGTTCTTAATAATTGACTCCTTATTGAACGGAGTGCTTCTCTAATATTTTCTTTGAATAATTTAAACACGTTGCAAGCTTACAAATTGTAGATTATATATGAAACGTTTCTGTGATGAATGGTCTTTTTAAAAATGTGTAAAATGCTTAACTTAGTGGCCCTTAATAAAACATCAAAACAGAAACAAAAACTTAGAAGATGGCATTTGATATTGACATGATTAAAGAGGTTTATGCAAAAATGGATAAACGAGTTAAAGCTGCTCGTAACATCTTAAATAAACCAATGACCCTTACTGAAAAGATTCTATACTCTCACTTGGATGAAGGAGATGCTTCTGAAGAATATGTTAGATTAAAGTCTTATGTCGATTTTAAGCCAGATCGTGTGGCTATGCAAGATGCAACTGCTCAAATGGCCTTATTGCAGTTTATGCAAGCTGGTAAAAGTAAAGTAGCAGTACCTTCAACTGTACATGCCGATCATTTAATACTTGCGAAATTGGGAGCAGACAAAGATTTACAAAACTCATTGAATAAAAACCATGAGGTGTTTAACTTCCTAAGTTCAGTATGTGACAAGTATGGAATTGGTTTTTGGAAGCCAGGTGCAGGAATAATTCATCAGGTAGTTTTAGAAAACTATGCTTTCCCCGGAGGCATGATGATTGGAACTGATTCACACACTGTAAATGCAGGTGGATTGGGAATGGTTGCTATTGGGGTTGGTGGAGCTGATGCTGTGGATGTAATGGCTGACATGCAATGGGAGCTAAAATTTCCTAAATTGATTGGAGTAAAACTTACAGGAAAACTAAACGGGTGGACAGCATCAAAAGATGTTATTTTAAAAGTAGCTGGCATTTTGACTGTTAAAGGCGGAACGGGAGCAATTGTTGAATATTTTGGAGAAGGTGCTGAAAATTTATCGTGTACTGGCAAAGGAACCATTTGTAACATGGGTGCTGAAATTGGCGCTACCACTTCTACTTTTGGTTATGACGATTCAATGAGAAGATACTTGCGCGCGACTGATCGGGCTGATGTAGTTGAATTGGCCGATGAGGTTGCAGAGCACTTAACAGGAGATCCTGAAGTTTATGCAAATCCAGAAAAATACTTTGATCAGGTGATTGAAATTAATTTGGATGAATTAACACCACATATAAATGGTCCATTTACGCCTGATTTGGCAACTCCCATTTCTGAAATGAAAGCAAAAGCAAAAGCAAATGATTGGCCAACGGAAATTGAATGGGCTTTAATTGGTTCATGCACCAATTCATCTTATGAAGATTTAACCAGAGCAGCATCAATTGTTGATGATGCCTTTGCAAAGGGCGTAAAGCCAAAATCAAATTTGGGAATAAACCCAGGCTCAGAGCAAGTGAGGTATACAGCTGAAAGAGATGGCCTGATAGATACATTTAAAAAGTTTGATTCTGTAAATATTTTCACCAATGCCTGTGGTCCATGTATTGGGCAATGGGATAGGGCAGGAGCTGAGAAAAAGAAAAAAAACTCAATCGTTCATTCTTTCAATCGAAATTTTGCAAAAAGAGCTGATGGAAATCCAAACACTCATGCATTTGTTACTTCTCCTGAAATAGTAGCTGCCATCGCCATTAGTGGAAGATTGGATTTTAATCCTATCACTGATACCTTGACCAATGAAAATGGAGAAGAAGTTATGCTAAAAGAGCCTAGTGGAGTGGAGCTTCCAGAAAAAGGGTTTGCAGTTGATGATAGCGGCTACCAAGCTCCAGCAAAAGATGGAAGTGATATAAAGATAGTTGTTAATCCAGATTCAAATAGATTGCAGTTATTAGAGCCTTTTGAGCCTTGGAATGGAGAAAATATAACAGGAGCGAAACTATTGATTAAAGCATTTGGAAAATGTACTACTGATCATATTTCAATGGCAGGACCATGGTTGAAATTTAGAGGTCATTTAGATAATATTTCAGATAATTGTTTAATTGGAGCGGTTAACGCCTATAACAAGGAAACCAATAAAGTAGTTAATCAATTGAGCGGAGAGAATATGGAAGTGCCTGCTTCTGCAAGATTGTATAAAAAGGAAGCAGTTCCTACTGTTGTAATTGGAGATCATAATTACGGTGAAGGATCCTCAAGAGAACATGCAGCTATGGAGCCAAGGCATTTAGGTGTTATAGCAGTTATTGTTAAATCTTTTGCTAGAATTCACGAGACGAACTTGAAAAAACAAGGGATGTTGGGATTGACTTTTGCCAATGAAAGTGATTATGATAAAATTCAAGAGGCAGATATATTTAATTTCTCAGACCTAAAAGATTTTGCTCCTGATAAGCAGTTAAACTTAGAGTTAGTTCATAAAGATGGGTCAAGCGATCTTATAAAATTGAATCATACCTATAATGCTCAGCAGATTGCTTGGTTTAGAGCAGGTTCTGCATTAAATATGCTTCTAAAATAATATAGGGTATTACTTAATACAGAAAGAGGTCTTCTTGAAAAAGAAGGCCTCTTTTTTTTTTAAATAAAACGAGATGAGTAAATTGGGACGGTGTTTCAATTTAGTAAAGTTCCATTAGTTCGATTATTATTGCCTTTTTGCTTAGGCTTAATTCTTCAAAAATCAAGTAACTCTTTGGTGTTCGAAGAGCTTTTTTGGTTTTTTATTATAGCCGCTTTTATTCTTTTTAGTAGCTTGTTTTTACTTCAGTCTAATATTTCAAAGAGTTTTAAGCGAAGATGGATGTTTGGTGCTTTTTCTTCTTTCCTCTTGCTAATTCTTGGGCTTTGCTATGGTTTTCAATTTAATGAAATTAACAGTCCAAACACTGCTAAAGATCTAGCTAATACCAAGTGGGTTGGAGAAGTTAAATCTTCTCGAATTAGCAAATCCGGAAATTATAACTATGTAGTCGATGTTTCCATGTACCGTCAAGATAAACGATGGCTAAGAGAAGGGTTTTTGATGCTCATGTATTCTAAATCAGGTGAAAGTAGTTATGTGGCTGAGGTAGGTGATGTAATATCTGGATTTAGTAATATTAATTCTATTAACGGTCCAAAAAATCCTGTAGAATTTGATTATAGGGAATATTGTAATAATCGTGGGATATACTATTCCACATTCGAAAATGAAGCTCAATTCCTTTCTCATAATTTAACCATCAATTCTATTGCTGAAGAATCAAGGAGAACGATTATTCAATGGTTTGTTGATTTAGGTATCGCAGGAGATGAGTTAGCAGTTTTATCTGCTCTAACATTGGGGGATAAATCCGGATTAAGAGATGAATTGAAAACAAATTATGCTGCGGCAGGAGCAATGCATATTCTTGCTGTATCGGGCTTACATGTTGGAATAATCTATTTGATATTTAATCACTTTTTGAAGTTAATAAGGAATAATAAAAATTGGATGAGGTGGTTAAAAGCCCTCTTGTTATTAATTGTGGTCTGGTCTTATGCTTTTATAACCGGTTTTTCGCCATCAGTTCAACGAGCTGCATGTATGTTTTCTTTTATTATTGTTTCAACTGCATTAAAAAGACACTCACACATTATAAATTCTATTGCAGGATCTGCATTTCTCATTATTCTTATTAATCCGAACATCATATATGAAGTTGGGTTTCAATTGTCATATGCTGCAGTATTGGGAATTGTGATTGTGCATCCTATTATTTACCCTCTATTAAGTTTAAAGTATCCTCTAATCGATAAAATATGGAGCCTTTCAATTGTCTCTTTATCGGCTCAACTCGCTACCCTTCCTTTAATTATTTTTTACTTTCATCAATTTCCTAACTGGTTCCTTCTTGTCAATCTTTTTGTTATTCCATTGGCATTTTTAATTGTTTCAGTTTCAGTATTTACCTGCTTGTTATGGGGCTTATTTAAAGTTCATTTAGGCTTAGCTTGGCTCTTAAAGGTATTGCTTATGTCTCTTAATTATATAATTGATTGCTCGCAATTGTTGCCTTTTTCGGTAACAGAAGGGATTTGGATAAGCAATGGCTCAGTTATTATTTTAGTGCTTGCAGTTATTTTGTTTATGGCTTATTTACAAACAAAATCCTTCAAGCATTTAAGAATTGCATTGGTCTTTCTATTTATAATATCAATCATTGAACTTTTTAGTGATATACAACAGCTATCTAAAAAGTCTATTGGCTTTTACGCGCTAAAAGGGACACCCATAAGCTTTGTTAATGGTCTTAAAGCGGAAGTGATGATGCCTCAACAGCTGAATAATTATGAAAAAGATATTATTTTGAATCATTTAAACAGCCTAGGTATTCGAGAGATTAAGTGGGTTTTTCGAACAAACTTTCCGCTTGATTTAATGAATTTCGATTTTCAAGATTTTAATAATAACTTGCTATTAAGTAGTCTCTCGAAAACTATCTTTTATTTAAATAATGATTCAATACAGCTTGATCCTGCTCTGTCAAATCAAATTATTGTTTTGAATAATCCATCCAGTTTATATGTTGATGAGCCAAAAAGTCAAGAAAGATTAAAAATAATTCCTGTAGGCACTCCTTATTGGCATAAATTTGACATTGAATCTAAAAGTATTCACGATTTGAGGTTCGAAGGTTATTTTGAATTGACTAACTTTTAGATGTAAAAAGGTATTCTATAAGACATTCGAGAATTACCCCGAACTATTCGGAGAAAGAATGGCTAATTTTAAGAATCCTAATTATTTTTTAAAAATTATCCTATGAAAAAAATAGATTTCTTTAACATAAGGATAATTTTCATTTTTTCATTTTTCATTTTTTTTAATGAATTGAATGCTGAAGAAAAGCCTAATAAAATAAATATCTATAAAGGTGCTTCGGCAGATAGCATTGTTACTGGAGCAAATTTAATTAGATTGAATAAGGGGGATAAGTTACCTTCTTATATAAAATTTGACCAAGAACGCTTGCCAAGCCGTAATTCTATTTTTGAACTTCTTTCAGAGAAATTGAAATTAAACTCTTTGCACTCATTTAAATTAAAAAGTTCAAAGATTGATCGTTTAGGAATTCAACACGATAAGTACAACCAATTCTTTAATGAAATTCAGATATATTATACTGATTTAACGATTCACTCTAAGGGAGGGAAAGTATTATCTGTAAGTGGAAATTTTAACAATTTTCTTCCAGAAGAAATGAATCAAACAATAAGTTTTGATGAATCTTTAATTGAATGCAAGCGAATATTAGGAGCAGAAGCCTACTATGATCGAGATAACGAGATATCGAATCTATTTCAAGATCCAGTATATTTAAGAATTTTTAAAAAGCAGTCAGAAGAACCTACTTTGGTAAAGTGTTATGTAGTTAATCTATACGCGAAAGAACCTTTAAGCAGAACGTTATTTTTTGTAAATGCAAAGACCTCTGAAATTGAATTTAGGGAAAACCTGCTTCATCATGGTAATTCAAAAGGGCAAGCTGTTACTGCTTATAGCGACACACAAAATATTGTTACCGATAGTCTTTCCTCTTTTTTTAGATTAATTGACACGACAAGAGGCGATGGTGTTGAGACTTATGATTGTCAAAGAATTAGATCTCATGCTTCGGCTATTGATTTTACTGATTCAAATAATTTCTGGAATAATTTCAATACTAATTTAGATGAATATGCAACCGATGCTCATTGGGGGACAGAGGCAATGTATGACTACCTAGATTCTGAGCATAATTACAATAGTATCGATGACCAAGGTTTTGCCCTAAAAAGTTACATACATTATGGTTCAAACTATGTAAATGCCTTCTGGGATGGGCAAAGAATGACTTATGGTGATGGCAACGCAACTAATGACCCTTTAACGACTCTAGATATTGTGGGTCATGAAATTGCTCATGGGTTAACAAGATTTTCAGCAAGATTGATTTACGCAAATGAATCAGGAGCACTTAATGAGTCATTTAGTGATATTTTTGGCACTGCACTGGAATTTTATGCTAGACCTAATAGAGCAAATTGGACTGTTGGGGAAGATATTGGTAGAGCATTTAGAAGTATGTCTAATCCTAAACTATATGGGGACCCTGATACTTATGACGGTCAGAATTGGGTTAATCAGAATTGTATTCCAAATGCAGGAAATGACCAATGTGGGGTTCACTCTAACAGTGGAGTTCAAAATCGTTGGTTTTATCTTGTTGTACAAGGAGATACCGGAGTAAATGATAATGCAGATAGCTTTTTCGTTAGTGGAATAGGAATAAAAAAGGCCGCTGAGGTATCTTTCAGGAATTTGACAACCTACCTTTCTGCATCTTCAAATCATGAAGATTCTAGGTTTTATTCAATACGTTCAGCAATTGACCTATATGGAGGCTGTTCGAACGAGGTTGAGGTTGTTACGAATGCCTGGTTCGCAGTGGGTGTAGGCAATGAATATGTGGATTCTGTTGTTGCAGAATTTACTGCTATTCGAGATACAACTTATTGCAGTTCGAGTTCTTTTGTAGGTTTTGAAGTTACGGGAAGTAATGTGGTAAGTTATAAGTGGGACTTTGGGAATGGAGATACCAGTAGTCTAGCTAATCCTACGACCTTCTACGACTCCATAACTTCTTATGATGTTCTGTTAATTACTAATGGAGGTTCTTGTGGGAATGATACTAACTTAAAGTCAAATTATATCACACTAGATACATTGGCCCCATGTGCTTTTTATTTAACTGATGATTCTAATTTAAGTTCATCAGAATGCAAAGGTAGATTATATGATTCAGGAGGAATCGATAAGAATTATGAAAACAATGAAAATGGAATCTTTACCATTGATGTTTCATCGGCAGATTTAATTGAACTTTCTTTTATAGATATAGATATAGAAGCAGGAGATGGATTTAGTTGCAATAAAGATTATCTTGAAGTTTATGACGGAGGATCAATAAACGCACCTCTTATTGGACGATATTGCAAAAACAACTTGCCTTCAGGAAATAAAATTCTTTCTACAGCTAACCAAATGCTTATCAAAATGAACTCAGATTTCACTCAAACGAGAAGTGGATTTTTAGTGAGCTGGGAATGTATAAATGCAGTTCAATTACCTCAAGTTGATTTTAATGCGAATACCGATTCTAGTTGCTCTGGTGTAGTTTTATTTATTAATAAAAGCATCAATGGAGGGTTTAGCTATAGTTGGGACTTTGGTGATGGCTTTTCGAGCAATGAAAAGGATCCTATTCACGAATACAGGGTTAATGGCACTTATTCAGTTAAGCTGGTTGTAGAGAACTCAGTTGGGATTGATTCAATAACTAAAAATTCGATTGTTGTTATAACAAGGCCGCTAGCGCCAATTGCAAGTAGTGATACTTTTTGTCTGGGGCAAGATGCAGGAATTAAGGTTAATTCTAATGAAACTGTTGACTGGTATGTCGATACTACCTTGTCTTCTGTATATACAGGAGATTCACTTACCTTATTTAGTATTCAATCGGATACTACCTTTTATATCAGGGAGACTTCTAAGGAATCAAGAGTTATAGGAGGGCCACTTAATGGTATCGGAGCAGGGGAGTATTCTAGCGATAATGATTATCTAGAATTTGATGTTCATGAGGACATTTTACTGAAATCAATATTGTTTTATTCTAATAGAGCAGGTATAAGAACATTAGATATAAGAAATAATTTAGGAGAGATAGTTCATTCAAAAGAAATATACATTCCTTCAAGTGGGCTTATTGTAGCTATAAATCTCCCCCTTTTAGCAGACACAAATTATCGAATCTCTTTTAGTGATAGGTCTAATAATACTTATAAGAATACAAGCGGAGCAAGCTTTCCATACAACATTTCCTCTTTAGTATCCATAAAGGGAACGAATGCTT
>CAYPJC010000002.1:16017-22620 GCA_964410855.1 uncultured Flavobacteriales bacterium
TTATCGCTGGACAGTATCAAAATTAAGCTGTGTAAGTATCTTTAAGCAAGTTGGGGCATCAGTTGATACTTCATGTGTAGTAACTAGTTTAAATTCTTTTAACTTAAATGGAGAGTTGAAGGTATATCCAAATCCTGTAAGGAATAAGTTATTCATTGAAAGCTCTAAGAAGAATCAAACTCAAGCGTTGGAATATAGATTGTATTCATTAACAGGGCAAATAATCAAAGTGGGTTCGTCAAACTCAGTTGAATCTAATTTGGAGATAGACCTAGATGGTTTTCCAACTGGTGTCTATTATTTAAGGGTTATTCAAGGAACTGAATTAACTACTCATAAGGTTCTAAAAATCAACTAATTTTTGATAAGATGAAAAGAAAAGTGAATTTTCATCTTTTCGGGCTTCTCTGTTGTCTCATCTTTTATAACACTTCCTCTTGTCAAACGAAAATTCCTGAAGATACTCTTACTCAACGAGACTTTAATAAATTCTATATAATAAGCGGTGTTGTCTACGGAGGATCTTTAATTGCCCTTAATCAATTGTGGTATGCAGATTATCCTCGTAGCTCTTTTCACACTTTTAATGATAACCAGCAATGGCTTCAAGTTGACAAAGTTGGACACTTGTATTCGGCCTTTACCTTGAGTAAGTTGAATTATGCCCTACTAAACGGTAATCGCGAATCTGATAATACGAAAGCTATAATAGTTAGTGCTATGACTTCATTTGCCTTTCTTACAGCAATTGAGTTAATGGATGGATTTAGTGAGAATTGGGGATTTTCATGGGGAGATATGGCAGCCAATTCAATCGGAACTGGTTTATTTTTAGGGCAACAATTATTATTTAAAAAGCAAATTCTTCAAATAAAGTATTCTTACCACCCAACTGAATATCGAGAGTTAAGGCCTAATGTGTTAGGTGAAAATGAAATTCAAGGGTCTTTAAAAGATTATAATGGCCAGACCTATTGGGCCTCTCTCAACTTAAATGGAATTTGCAATCGAATTGAACCAAGATGGCTAAGTGTTTCTTTTGGATATGGAGCGGAAGGGATGATTTATGCTGACCAAAAAAATGGAGGCTTAATTGAAGATCCTTTTAGGCAGATTTATATTAGTCTTGATGTTGATTTTGAGCAAATAAGGACTAAGAAAAAATGGATGAAATCGATTTTTAAAGTAGCTAATTGCATTAAAGTGCCATTTCCAACAGTTGAGTTTAGCGGTAATGGGCAATCAAGCTTTTATTGGCTTTATTTTTAAGTAAATAAAGCGGGAAATTTTAATTTCAGACTTAAAATCCCTGATACACTTAAACTATCCGTTATTTCTCCATCGAGAATCATCTCTAACACTTTTGTTAACTTGATTTTTTTTACTGTTAAATCCTCATTCTCATCTGGATTGGCTATTCCATATTCAAGTTCTTTTGCTAAATAAATGATTCCATATTCATCTGAAACAGAATTGCTAGTATGAATCTCTTGAATAGGAAGCCAATATTTAGCTTGAATTCCTGTTTCTTCCATCAATTCTCGCTTAGCAGATTCAATTGGCTCTATATCAAGTTGGCCCCCACCTTCAGGAATTTCCCAGGAATATTGATTTAAAGGATATCTAAATTGGCCAACTATCCAAGTAAAGCCATCATCGCTCACCGGTATAATGCCAATGGCGATATTTTTAAAATGTACTTTCCCATATATCCCAGGTTTGCTGCTTGGATTCAATACATCGTGATGCTCAACGGAGATCCAATCATTCTCATAAACCTTTTTTATCGAATTCATTTTCCAGGGATTCTTCTTTTCTTCCATTTATTTCAATAATCAATGAATACTTTTGCAAAATAATCAATATTTGAATGGACTTAAAATTTGGTGATCATGTTGTTGTAATTGATGAAGATCTAGATGGAAAGGTGGTATCACTAAACAAGGGTCAAGTGGTTATACATTGTGATGATGGATTTGAATATACTTACAATATAAATCAACTACTTAAGATAGGTTCTGATGGAGAAGTAGAGTTCGTTCGTAAAAATTTTGAAGTAAAAGAAGAGGGTGAAAATCTAAAAGATTTGAATTTATCTACTCATAAATCAGTTCAGTTAAGTGGTAAAAAACCCATTATTGATTTACATATTGAAGATCTTGCCCCCAATATACAATTTGAATCATTGCATGAAATTCTAGATTTTCAATTAAATCATGTTCAACAAGTACTCATTGTTGCAGCTGCCAATCGAATTCGACAGTTGGTTTTTGTACACGGAGTTGGCAAAGGAGTTTTGAGAGATAAATTGAGAACGATGCTTTCATCAAATTATCCAACAGTTGAATTTTTTGATGGTTCTTATCAACAGTTTGGAGCTGGAGCAACGGAATTAATTATACATCAATTTTCGGCAATTGAGTAATTACTGTATCTAGCATTTCCATATAGTTGGTATTTAAGCTTAATTTTGGATTTAATAAATTGTTCTATCGCTCTTAATATTTTATGTTAAGGGAGGAAAGTCCGGGCAGCATAGAGTGCCATACCTTATGAAAATGAGGGTGCCTTTTAGGTAACAGATAGTGCTACAGAAAATAGACCGTCCGCCTTTGGTGGATAAGGGTGAAAAGGTGAGGTAAGAGCTCACCGCTCAAAGGGTAACCAATGAGGCTAAGAAAACCTTATGGGCTGCAAGGTCAAATAAACCGATAGTAGAGTTACTCGCTCTTTCGGAGGGTAGACTGCTTAGATAAATGATAGAAATCTGCTTTGCAGATACAGAACCCGGCTTATAGATTTATTTTTTATTAGTCCCCATTCTTTGGAGTGGGGGCTAATTAATTGATGATTTTCCCATCTACCATCTCAAACTTTTTGTCACAAAGATTTGCTAGTTTCTTGTCGTGTGTAACGATGACAAATGTTTGCTGAAATTCTTTTCTTAGATCAAAAAATAATTCATGCAATTGATCTGCATTTTTACTATCTAGGTTTCCTGAAGGCTCATCTGCAAAAATAACTTTAGGATTATTGATTAATGCTCTAGCTGTTGCTAGTCGTTGTTGTTCGCCGCCAGAAAGCTCAGCAGGTTTGTGAGTAAGTCGATGATCTAAGCCTAAGCGGTTTAGTAACTTTATTCCTTTTTCTTCTGCAATCGTTTTAGAATCTCCTTTAATTAAGGCAGGCATTATTACATTTTCTAAGGCATTAAATTCTGCTAATAAATGATGAAATTGGAAGACAAAACCGATGTTTTGATTTCTAAAATCAGCTAATTTATTGGAGTTTAATTTGAAAATGTCTTGATTATTGTAAATTACATTTCCACTATCGGCAGATTCTAAACTGCCTAATATTTGCAATAGAGTAGTTTTACCTGCTCCTGAGCTACCGACAATTGAAATAATTTCAGCTTGATTTATAGTTATATCAACACCTCTAAGGACTTTTACGTCATTAAATTTTTTATAAATATTTGTAGCGCTAATCAATAAATTAAAGTTTGAGCTAAATTAAAGAAACAACATCTTTTTAAGCTTTAAAAAATGCTTTTAATTTGGACTCAAAAAAGCTACTTTTGAAAATCGTAATTAAAAAATAAACGAATGAACATTCACGAGTATCAAGCGAAAGAAACACTTAAAAGTTATGGTGTTGCCATACAAGAAGGAATTGTTGCGCAAACCGCTGATGAGGCTGTAGAAGCAGCAAAAAAATTGACCGAACAGACCGGTACTGAGTGGTGGGTTGTTAAAGCTCAAGTGCATGCAGGTGGAAGAGGTAAAGGGGGTGGAGTTAAACTAGCAAAATCATTAGATGATATCAAAAAAATTGCTGAGGAAATGCTGGGAATGCAACTAGTAACTCCTCAAACTTCTGCTGAAGGTAAAACGGTTCATCAAATATTGATTGCTCAAGATGTGTACTATCCTGGGGAAAATGAAACGGAAGAGTATTACATGAGTGTTTTGCTAAATCGTGCAAGTAGCAGAAATATGATTATGTACTCTACTGAAGGAGGTATGGATATAGAGGCTGTTGCTGAAAACACACCACATTTAATTTTTCATGAAGAAATTGATCCTGCAGTTGGATTACAAGGTTTTCAGGCACGAAAAATTGCCTTTAACTTGGGTCTTTCTGGTCAAGCTTTTAAAGAAATGACAAAATTTGTTTTTGCTTTGTATAAAGCATATGAGCAAACAGATTCAAGTTTATTTGAAATTAATCCAGTTTTAAAGACATCTGACGAGAAAATCATTGCAGTAGATGCGAAAGTTAGTTTAGATGATAATGCATTATACAGACATAAAGATCTTGCAGAAATGCGGGATAAGAGAGAAGAGGATGCCACAGAAGTAGAAGCCGGTGAAGCTGGTCTTAATTTTGTGAATTTAGATGGTAACGTTGGCTGTATGGTAAATGGTGCAGGTTTAGCCATGGCAACAATGGATATAATTAAGTTGAGTGGTGGAAATCCTGCTAACTTTCTTGATGTTGGAGGAACCGCAAATGCAGAAAGAGTAGAAAAAGCTTTTAGAATTATCTTAAAAGATCCAAACGTAAAAGCAATCTTGGTAAATATCTTTGGTGGGATTGTTCGTTGTGATCGCGTAGCTCAAGGTGTTGTTGATGCTTATAGAAATATTGGAGAGATTCCAGTTCCAATTATTGTTCGCCTTCAAGGAACAAATGCAGTGGAAGCGAAAAAAATAATTGATGAATCAGGTTTAAAAGTTCATTCAGCTATATTGTTGCAAGAAGCAGCAGATCAGGTAGCTAAAGTCCTAGCATAATTAAAAAACTCCAATTTTATGATTGGAGTTTTTTAATATCAATTAGGTTTATATTGTAAACTACTTTATATTTGAAATATATTTATAGAAATAAAGCAAACTAAATAAAATGGACAAATCTGAGAATAATCTGCAAATCATTGAAGAAATGATTCAGACTGCAAAAGGCAATCTTAGTGAAGACAGTATTTTTTATCTAATCTGGGGATGGCTAGTTTTAATTGCCGCTGCAACTAATTATGTGCTCTTAAATTATACCGATTACCAAGACCATTGGATAGCTTGGCCTATATTAATGACTTTAGGCGGAATAGTATCTGGAATTGTAGGCTATAAAAAAGGAAAAAATAAAAAAGTAAGCACCTATGTGGAAAGAGCCATGAAATATCTATGGTTAGCCTTTCTGGTAACGCTGCTTTCAGTTTTATATGGAATGGGGATAAATGGGATTGAATATTCTTATCCGGTAATCATGCTACTTTATGGTCTAGGAACTTTTGTTAGTGGTGGGATTTTAAAGTTTATCCCATTAAAAGTAGGAGGAATTGCTTCTTGGCTTTGTGGGCTAATCGCTTTTAATCAAGAATTTTCCGATCAACTCTTGTTAATTATGCTAGCTATAGTAGCATCTTATATTATACCTGGACACCTTTTAGCAAATTCTAAGAGAAAACATGTTTAAGCCGCTAGACCCATTACTGCATAGTCAGTTAAGGTTAGCTGTAGTTTCTTTACTTATAGGAATTGAATCTGCAGACTTTACTTTTATCAGAGAGAAAACAGAATCGACTGCTGGCAATTTAAGTGTTCAAATTGACAAATTGGAGAAGGCCGAATATATTAAAGTGGTAAAGTCGTTTAGAGGCAAAAGACCTTTAACAACTTGCAGTATATCAACGAAAGGGGTAAAAGCCTTTGAAGAATATGTGAATCATCTAAAAACTTATATCAATCATGAAAAAAAATAGAACTCTATTAATGCTAATAATCTTTATTAGCCTATCAGTATCAGCTCAAGAAACTAAAAAAGATGGCTTAAGTTTTGGGTTTCAGTTAAACCAATTTCAGAATGATTTTGGTTTGGGAGCGAATTTCTCATCTCCATCAATTTTTAATAATTCAGTTACAATACGACTTAGGCTGAATGCCATGTTTTACGAATATGTGAACGAAAATTTAAAAACTGAATGGCAACCTTATGGAAATATCATGTTGGGTTTTTCTTCTTCGAGTTATCGTATTAGCGATGCAATTGCTTTGTATGGAGAAGGTGGGATAATTGGTATTCTGCCCTCAAGTAATTTCTCAAACTCAAGTTTTGAATTGGGTGGTTATGGCATTTTTGGTTTTGAATTCTATTTTTCAGATGATTTCTGTTACTTTCTTGAAGTTGGGGCAGTAGGAAGTGGAGCTACTGCTGATAAAATTAAAACTGAACCTATTTATTCCAATGGATTTATTATGAGTGTTGGCTGGAAAATAAAACTTTAAAAGGAGAAAAGGAGCTTAGTCCTCTTTTCTTACAATATAATACATGCAGGTAGTTAAGAAATTCCTTAAGTAGGGGATTTTTTTTACGATGCTATTCTGTTCTCTAGGCTTAATTCCAAACTTGTATTTATAGATTGGATTAATAAAATAGAAGGTTCTTTTTTGAATGGAATAATTATTTTTTTGGATTAATTTCTCAAATCGCTCGATGCTAATTCCAGTTTCTTTTATTTCTACTAAATCATCAATTGTTTTTGGTTTTTCTCCAAAAGCCTTTAGCATGAGCTTATAAAGCGGCATAGGCAAGAGATGA
>CAYPJC010000002.1:22630-25854 GCA_964410855.1 uncultured Flavobacteriales bacterium
GGGTAGAAGACTGAGTATTTTGTTTTTAGCTATTTGTTGATGTCCACCAAAAGGCATTTGCCAAGGAGGAAATCCAAAATAGATACAACCATTTGGCCTTAAAAATTCTCGAAGTCTATTCAAGATTTTATCTTGGTCATGGATGTGTTCTATTACATCTTTTAAAACAATTAAATCAAACTTCTCTGGCATTTCAGATTCCACATCAACTTCATAGATATTCCGATTTATGAGCTTAACCTGCCCAGTTTTGAGCTCTTTTTTAAAAACCTGATTCGCCATATTGTAGCGGCCTTCCGATAATTCAACCCCTGTTCCAATGCATCCTCTGGAAACAAAAGCTTGAAGTACCCCGCCTTCGGCACAACCAATTTCCATGACCCTCAAACCAACTTTAATCTCAAGAATATTTTCTATAAACGGAATAACATATTTACTAGCATTTTCACGCTGATATTTTATGTAGGTCTGCTTATCTTTATGAAAATCAAATGCCATAGACGAACTATTTAAGCGCTTAAAATTAATTGAATTTATTGGATGAATAGAGTAAGTATTATAGGAATTGGATGGTTAGGATTGCAGCTAGCTGAGTTTTTGAATATAGCGGGCTTTGAAGTGATTGGCACTGTAAGTTCAAAAGAAAAAGAAAAGGCACTTTCTAAGGCATTTTTTTCAGTCGAGAAATATGATATTTCTAACCCACAAATAATTAATTCTGAGGCTTTAAATTTCAAAAAAGCGGATAATTTTGTTATTACAATACCTCCTTCAGCAACAGAAAGCTATAGTGAAAGGCTTATTGAATTAATTGATGAATTGCTTAAGATAAACCCCAAATCAGGCTTAATCTTTATTTCATCAACATCAGTTTATGGAAATGGAAACCGAGATGTTACTGAAAAAAGTTTGGTAAATCCTCAATCGGTTAATGCGCAGAAATTAACAAGAGTTGAGAAATTTCTTTTAAATAATTATGAGGCAAATGCCGTTATATTGCGTTTAGGAGGTCTAGTAGGGTCAAATCGACATCCAGTAACCGCTTTGTCAGGAAGGAATTTTATATCAAAACCCCAATCAGTTGTTAACTTAGTTCATGTTTTTGATGTTTGTAGTCTTATTGTCAAGCTCTTAGCAAGAGATACAAGACGAGGCATATTTAACTTATGCTGTGAGGAACATCCTACTAAAAAGGAATATTATTCCTGGGCTGCAGATCGCTTAAAAATTGCAAAACCTCTATTCAATACTGTTGATATTCAAAAAGATAAAGTCGTTATTTGCGACGCAATAAAAAAAATTAATTTTGTGATGATGTTTAAATCACCCTTTGATTTTAAATTGAAAAAATAATTGTGGAATGAGAAATCTTTTTTTAAGTGTAATCTTCTGCTTTTTGACTCTTATTTTGAGTCATTCTGCTGAAGCACAACTATATGAAATGGGAGTGCATGCTGGTTATAATATTTCGAGAATAAAAGTAAAGGAAGAACAATTAAGTAATGAGTTATACGTGAGTACTGGTAAAGCTTTTAATGGAGCGAGCTTTGGTATTCAGTTTATGGCTGGTCCACCAAGAGGTCAAAATGCTTCATTTTTTAAGATTATTCCTTCCATCTTATTTGAGGCAAACTTATGCAGGTGTGGTGGATTTGTGAATCTTATCACAACTCAACCAGACAATAGTAAATCATTAAGTGAACTGGAGTATGTTTTTTATCAAGGAAACTATAGTGCCAAGTTTGTAGCTAAAATGAAAAATATTCAATTCTTAATTGGTCCTACGATCTCAAATCAATTTTACTCGGGAGTTAAAGTTGGAAGCTCAGAGGACTATAAAGCTGCAAATGACCAATTTACTGACTTGGTTATAGGCTATGAATTAGGAATGGGTGTGCAAGTTGGGACAATTACTTTATCTGCACGATATCAAAATTACATTACAAATTTCGGTCAAGAAACGAGTTTGTTTCCTACAGATTACGGGAATTCCCAATTTAAATTTATGCTAGCCTACTTTTTCATTTCTAAGCATAAAGGTGCAAATTGGAATAGCATCTATTGGGATTAGACCATAGTTTGCTTATTTTCACTAAAATCTTAATCTATTAGTTCTTTTAACAAAATAGCGACTGCCCTAGCATTCTCGCCTAGAGCGGAATCGTTGCTTTATGAAGCCAAACGAATTAGTCAGCGTTTAAAAGGCAGACTCATTTTAATTCATGTTGGTGAAAAAAACAATGAGCTTGAGAATAAGCTCAATGAATTATTGAAAAGAGTTGGTATTGAAAAAGAATCAACTAAGATTATATGGCAACAAGGTAAGCCAGTTGAGGTAATCTCTGAGGTTTGCATTGAAGAAAAAGTGGATCTTTTAATCCTAGGTGCAGTTCAGAATGAAGATATGCTGCGATACTATATTGGATCTGTGGCACGAAGAATTTCTCGCAAACCCCCTTGTTCTTTGTTACTAGTTACAAACCCACAAAAAAAATCTTCTGAATTAAGTAGTATTGTTATCAATGGAATAAATCATCCAAAAACAGAAGCTACCATTTTAAAAGCGCTGGAATTTTCGCAATCATTTGAAACAAAAAAGGTTTTTATTGTTGAAGAAGTGAAATCGTCTAAACTTAAAACAAGAATTGATGATGATGAAACCCTTGAGCAAGCATTTATTGAGAAAGAAACATTCATTAAGGCTGAAAATGAAAGAATTGCAGACTTTCTTAGACCATTGAAATCTGATTTTAGTGCTAAAATTGAAATGAAATGTGTTTTTGGAAAGGAAGGATATTCGATAGGGCACTTTGCTGAAGTAATTGGGGCAAATCTTTTAGTAATGAATAGTCCTGATAAGAAATTGGGCTTTTTGGACCGTTTTTTCCCCCATGATCTTGAATATGTACTTTCAGATATGCCGTGTGACTTAATGATTGTTTAGAAAAATTAATTAGATATAAAAAGTTTAAAAGGTCTTATACTATAGTTGGCCACAATTAGAGAAAATATGAAAAAGACAGAATTAATATTAATTGGAATAGCAATTTCAGCACTAATAATGAGAATGTTTCATATGCCTGCTTCTGGAGTTCTGACAGTTCTATCCTTTTCTTCCTTATCAGTATTTTATATGTACTTTGGATTTGCTCTTTTTAACAATATCCAATTTCGAAAAATATTTAAGAAAGAAACTTATAAAGAAATAAGCACCAAAAGAATTA
>CAYPJC010000002.1:25872-28378 GCA_964410855.1 uncultured Flavobacteriales bacterium
TGTTCTAAGTATTTCAGTAATTGGAATTTTATTTAAATTTCAATCTTGGCCTGGAGCATCAGCAAATTTAATTGTGGGGATTGTTACACTTTCTATCGTAGCAATTATTTCGTTAATCAAGATGAAGAAAGGTGCGGACAATTATTATTCAAATATTTTAAAACGAATAGTAATTTTTGGAGCAATTTGCATTTTTCTTTTTGCTGTACCGACTGAAACTTGGTTGAGTTGGAAATTCCCACACAATCCTGAATATGTTCAAGCCGTTCTTGACGCACAAGCAGACCCGAATAATCAAGAATTATGGGATAAAGTAGATGTAGAAAGAGAAAAAATGTATAACGAATAGAATGTAAAAGGTGCTAATAAAACCTATACGTAATTCGGGTTTTAGCAGCAAGCCTGCCTGACGGCAAGCAGGTTGAAAGTTTGGAGCATTTAATAAAAACTGCTAAACCAAAGGTTTAGCTTTTAAAAATGAAAAGATAAAAACAAAACGCATAGGTTTAGCTAAGTGCTAATTTGAAAGTT
Source organism: uncultured Flavobacteriales bacterium (assembly GCA_964410855.1). Lineage (GTDB taxonomy): Bacteria > Bacteroidota > Bacteroidia > Flavobacteriales_E > Vicingaceae > JAVJQS01. The sequence goes on from CAYPJC010000002.1 coordinate 26,404, forward strand.
CAGAGCTTTTAATCCCGCACTACGAATAGCCTAGCGATAAGAAAATGAATATCAAGGATTTAATTTCTGGTTTTGTTGTTTCCTTAATAGCCCTCCCTTTGGCTTTAGGTCTTGCAACGGCTTCTGGAGTGCCACCTATGGCAGGCATTATTTCAGTTGTGGTGGGAGGAATTCTTGTGTCATTTTTAGGCGGTTCTTTTGTAACAATTTCTGGTCCTGGTAATGGACTTGTAGTGGTTATTTTAAGTTCAGTCGTCGCATTAGGTGGGTCTGATCCTTTTTTAGGTTATATCTATACTTTAGCGGCAGTTGTTATTGCAGGTTTTATTATTATGTTGTTAGGTTTTCTCAGATTAGGTAATCTTTCAGATTTCTTTCCCTCTGCAACTATTCAGGGAATGCTTTCAGCAATTGGACTAATAATAATTGCGAAACAAATTCATGTATTACTTGGAGAAAGTGGCGTTGAAGCTTCCAATAATTTGCTATTATTAATTGAAACACCTCGTTCAATTTTAAATTTAATCCAAGCACCTACCACGCCTTGGCCGGGAATAATTGGGGTTATTAGTTTGGCAATCATGTGGTTTTACTCACGAATTCGCAGTAAAATATTTCAAGCGATTCCTGCACCTATGTGGATAGTTCTCTTTGCTATTGGTTTCTTTTATTACTTTGATTGGTTTCTTGGAGTTCAATTTCCTATAGATTCGAAATACCTCATTCAAATCCCTGAGCATATAAATGACAGTTTAGTCTTTCCTGATTTTTCTAAAATTACTGACAACTCCTTTTGGATAGCTGTCGTTAGCATAACCTTAATTGCTTCGATTGAATCTTTATTAAGTATTCAAGCAGTAGATAAATTGGATGTATTGAAGAGAAGATCAAACGTTAATCGAGATTTAAAGGCTTTGGGCTTTTCGACAATGATTTCAGGACTTATAGGCGGGCTTCCAGTTGTAGCTGTTATTGCAAGAAGTTCTGTGAATGTTAATCAAGGTGCTGAAAGTCAAAAATCCAATCTTTTTCACTCCATTTTTGTCATCTTGTACATATTACTTTTTAGTGATTTATTAAATGTAATTCCACTCTCAGCACTGGCAGGAATATTGGTTTATACAGGATATAAGCTTGCATCTCCTGCTCAGTTTAGAAGAATGTATAAACTGGGGAAAGATCAATTTGCCATCTTTTTATGTACCCTTATAGCTACATTAGTTTTTGGTTTGATTAATGGAATTCTAATAGGAATAGTTATTACTTTTTTAATTCAGCTTTATTTAATGGAAAAGAAAGTTGATTTTCTCCGAACACCATTAAGACCAAATACATTAATGTATCAAGAAAATGACGGGAAACTACATTTAAGCGTTAAAGGACATTCAAGTTTTATTAATTATTTGGCATTAAAAAAGCATCTTGATTCAATACCTTCAGGAAAGCACCTTATTCTTGATTTTTCATTGACCACATTCGTTGATAATTCCGTTATGGAGCATATACATCATTACTCTGAAGACTTTAAAAAGAAAGGAGGAGAGCTAGAAGTAATTGGCTTAGATATTCACGACACGACTTCTTCACACCCATTTGCTGCAAGAAGAATGATGAGGCTTACTTCATTTATGAAAAAGGGTGGGATTTTAACTAGAAGACAACAGAAACTTAAAGATTTTTCAAAAGAAATTGGATGGAATTTTAAGACCAACTCTGTTCTTGATGTTCCAATTCTAGACGACTTTCCATTATTAAGGGCAAAAGAAATTGATCACGCTTATAATATTTTTAGAGGAAAATATAAAGGGATAGAACTAGAGTTAATGGACTTGATTTTTTATGAAGGAGAACTAATAGCAAGGGAGACTCACAAACACACCGTTTTTGTTTTAACTCCTAATTATCCTATTCCTCGATTTAGATTAGATAAAGAGCGAATATTTGACCGTATTGCAGGTTTAGCTGGCTTTAAAGA
>CAYPJC010000003.1:0-24747 GCA_964410855.1 uncultured Flavobacteriales bacterium
AACAGTAGCGTCTAAAATCTGATAACTTTCTATGGTTTGTTGCACTACTTCACCATCTCTATTGTAGCCAAATCCGGGAAGCTCTCCTTGATGCTTAGCAAATACTGATAGCGTTAATCGAGGCTTTTTAAATTCATACGTAATATTCCCTACAAACTCCATAGAATAGCTGAATTCATCAATTGGGTTGTCATCTGCCAAGCGGTTATATCGGCCTATGTATGAGCTCCCTAAGTTCAATTGCAAGTTTTCGTAAATCACCGAAAAATTGAGGTTTAACCCTTTGGTTTGACTTTCTCCGATATTGAAGTACACTAAAGTATCGCCACCACCAATGCTCGATTGGGCAAAGCTGATCTGATTGTAAATTTTGTTGTAAAAGCCTGAAAATTCCGCTTTTAATAACACCTCTTTTACCAAAAATTTTTGGCGAATACTTCCTGAGAAATTATTTGATTCTTCTGCTTTCAAGTTAGGATTTCCGAATAAACTGTGATTTACATCATCAAAATTGAAATACAATTCTTTTAGAGAAGGTGCTCTAAACCCTTTGGCGTAAGAAAAGCGGAAAATGCTATTCTTTTTGGCGTATTTCAGATTAACGGATGGTGTGATTGGAGCTTCGTATTGGGTATTGTAGCTGTAGCGAACTGCTGGCTTTAGAATAATATTTTTAATAATTTTTACTTCCGTAGAAACAAATGCGGCATAATCACCTAATTCTTGTTCTCCTCCATCAATACGTTTTCCTGCGGCTTTTTCAATATTAATGTCATACCCTAACTCATAGTTAAACCAAGAAGAGTCTTTGGTAGTAGCAATACTTCCTCTTGACATGAATAAATTGAATGTACTTGTATCTTGTAAATCGTTGGTAGCTGATTCAGGAATTAGAGTGCTATTTAAGCTTACCAAATCCTTTCGCCTGGCTTCTTTTATTCTCTCAAAATCGTTGTAAGCAGCTGTCCAATTCACACTCCAATTTTTATTCAATATCCCTTGAACAAACAAGGCGTTATCAATTCGTTGGGTATGGTAGTAATCGTCAAAAGCAACAAAGGAAGTAATCGTTCTTCTCGGCAAACCATAATTGGTGATTGTCTCGTCAAACAATTCGCCTTTATAGCTTAACATAAGCTCTTTGTATTTAAAATTATATTGCAGCCTACCGAAATATTGTTCTTTAGGATTCCATTGTTTTGACCGTCCACTATCTGCTCGTTGAGCTTCAAATGAGGGTAGAAAATCATCTTCTGCATTCCAACCATCAAAATAATTTCTGCCAACAGATAAATTTACACTATGGTTTTTAACCAGAGAAAAGCCAATATTGGTTTCTATGTTATATGTTCCAATGCTTTCAGTGTAGGCATTTACTCCAAGGGTAATTTTTTCTTTTTGTTCCTTATTGGTAATAATATTTATTGTTCCTGCCAAAGCATTACTACCGTAATTTACGCTCAATGGTCCTTCAATAATTTCGATTCGATCTACATTGTTTAGATTTATTTGATTCAAATCAATTTGACCATTCAAGCGACCAATAACAGGAACACCATCAATCAGAATTTTGACATTCTGACCACCAATACCTTGTAGGCTCATTCCTGAACCTAAAATGTTGTCTTGCGAAAGACGAACATTTAGTTCGTTAGTTAGCACATCTTTTAAATTCACAGCAGCCATGTTATCAATTTTTTGTCTGTTGATTACTTTGACTTTATGAACTGAATTTTCTACGGAAGTGGGTGAATATTGAGCGGTCACAACCACATCCTCTATCAAATAAGGTTTAGGACGAAGGATAACTATTTTATCCACACCACTAAAAATGGTATCGCTCTGCGGTTGAAAACCAATGAATGAAGTTTGAACGATTAGAAAGTCTTTCCCGTTGAACTGTTCTGTTTTAATTTGAGCCTTTCCATTATAATCTGCAGAAAGATAGAAAACTTGGCCATCAGCAATGTTAATTGTTAAGGTAGCTCCGACCAAAGGGCTTTTATCTTCCCCATTTAGCACCGTAATTTGCTGTGCTGACAGTAAAATAGGGACGAACGACAAGAAAATAAAAGCAACCCTTAACATCTATTTACCTGTTTTGAACGTTGCCAAACGAATTCGTGTTGTTGCTGTGATCAATTGTTTGCATTGCTTTTTGACTTTGGTCGAAAACCATGTAAAAACGACTCATTCCATTTGAAGTAGACTGAGCTATTAAGCTTCTTAGTGTTTGCATTTCAAACATATTCAACTTCTTTATTTTCTTTTGATATTTTTCTAGTATTCGTTGCATGTTTTATTCGTTTATTTGTTAATAACCAAAAGGCTGAAAGAATTACTCTTTCAGCCTTTACTCATTAATATGGTTTACTATTTTAAAATCAGTTTCCTTGTAATTGAACCGCTTTCGTGATTCAATTGAAGAAAATACACTCCTGCTTTAAAATTGTCAAATTGAATCGAAAGAACGTCAAATGAGTTATTAATTTGCAATTGCTCGCTTTGAACAACTTGTCCGTTTATATTTAAAACATTCAATTGAGCCGTTTTGATAAATTGAGGCAAATCAGCTACAATGGATATGTTTCTATCAACGGATGGGTTAGGATATACTAAGAAGGTTCCATTCTTTTGAACTTGATTATCAAATAGGCCCGTAACAACATTAATTTTGGTTTTTTCAAAAATATAGTTCCCGTTCGAACTGCCACCAAATTTTTTCATTACTAATTTCCAATAAGTAGCTGAATCTATTTTTACGAAAAAAACCATACTGTCTTCAACATCAAAAGAAAAAGTAGAAAAATTAAATTTCTTCCAATCATGACCAATGAGGTTGATTTCAGAAGAGTATGTTTGAATACTTGCACTATCATAAGTCGTTGTATTGTTAACAGGATATACCTTCACAGCAGCTATTCCTATATTGGTTCTGATTCCACTTACTGAATAAGGAATTCCTAAATCTTCGATATATTTTGAGAAGGTTAAATCCCAACTGTTAGTCGCGGGCTCTAGGTCTAAGATACTATCGTTGACAATGGAATAATAACCGAAGTTTTTTCCTGAGAAGTTACCTTTAGCCAAGGCAACAGTATCTACGTTATTTCCATTATAATCTGAAACTAAAAAATTGTAGGTTCCTGATGCCAAGCTTTGAATCCATACTTTGTAAATGGTTCCAGTAGCTGTTTTCCATACAAATAGGCTATCTCCTGTCACATGGTGAGTAATGAAACTATAATTCCCCCAACCCAAATCAGTTGAGCCAGTTCCTTTTCCTTGGTTGAAAGCTCCGTCGTTCCAAGTTGTTGAGGGGTTGTGCCAAGCTTCCCAACCATTAATTCCTGCTGTATCAAGAGTTGCCCAGTCAGCAGTATCTCCATCAGGGTAAATAAATAGCTCAGCTCCATAAGCTGTATTGGCTAAAATTGCTGCAGAAAAGCCACCAATCTGGAAACCAAAGTCCCAAGAACTTCCGTTAACAGATGTTTTAGTTCCGGTGTCTAAATTGTACCATACTTGGTCAGTGTAACCTGCTCCTATGGAAACGGTGTCTGTAGTTTGTGCATTCACTGAAATTGCGAATGTGGTTATTATTATAAAAGAAAGTAGTTTTTTTTTCATCGCTTTATTTTTATTATTTATAATTGTTCTTAATAATGAATTCAAGAACAAAAGTAATTGAGAAGAAAGCCTACGTCAATCGCTTATCAGAGGTAAATTAGATGACTGAATTGTGGTAATCGGACTACCTTAATCGTGGTATTGGGCTTTAATTTCTAACTGTTCTTTCTTAGAATGTAGGCTTCGACTTTATTTCGGAAGCCTAAGCACACGTTGTTTCTTTTAGCTTGTCACATTGAGTTGCCTGTTCCGAGCGAAGTCGAAGAAGAGTCGGAATGAAGCCAAAAGAATGAAATGAAAGAGAAAATTAAATAATAATGAATATCACTGCGAGGCACGCCGTGTCTGCCGACAGGCAGGAAGAAGTCTTAAGATTGCCTCACTCCACTTCGTTTCGTTCACAATGACTTAAAACAAAAGGAATTCCTGACTTTCGGATTTCTAAATAAGGTTCAATTTATTTCCGAATCAATTCTCTAAAGATGACTAAAGCTGCAGTGGTATAACTCAGTGTCATTAAAATTCCTGAAACCATGACAAGATAAGCCATCCATTCATAGCCTAACCACAGAAAGTAAATACCTCCAAAAGTAAGGAGCACTGAAACGAGCGGCTCTATCATTAAAAACTTGCGGAGGGTAGCATTAATGGAAGTTCCGTAGGTTAATAAACCAAGAATAAAAAAGATGACGGAAAGCGATAAAAAGTGAGTGTGTAAAATGTTATACATTTCATGCTCTGACTTTTTGAATTTCATGGTTTCAGCTTCTTCATCGTTTTCGTTACCGTTGTAGTTTTCTACAATGCCATGAGCCTGGTTATTGGTTGTATGGTTTACAAAGCCTAATCCAAGGTAAAAGCCAATGGAAAGTGCCAATAAAAAAAATGCTGTAAGTAACTTCAATTCCCTCGGGAAAGAAGCAATGTATCCAATTTTAATCAATGTTATAGAATCCCTTTTTCCTTCACAAAGGTAAGCGAAGTCAATAAATTATTAATCGCCTTTGTCATTCCTTTGGCAGAAATGGTTGCTCCTGAAATTCCGTTTACCTCTTTTCCCAAAACAGGTCGGTCGGCAGTAGTCATTCCTTTGAACTGACTCAGCCATCGGGTAGCACCAATCTGCCTGCCATGCTGTTCTCTATAAATTAATACTTTTGCTTTTTCGATAGATAAATCAGTATTGAAAATGACCAAGTAATCGAATACATTTTTCATGCTTGGAGCTTGTGCAACATAGGCATAACCTTTAAAAGTGCCATCGGCAAATACTTTAAAAAGGTGGTTGCTTAATTCAGCAGGTGTTGTCTCATCTGTTGATGCATCTACTTCAACCTTTTCAAAGCTTAGTTTTTCGGTTTCATAAACCGAGGCTAATGCTTTTTTAACTTTTCCTTTTAATGCAGGCGACCAATCCTCACTTTGAGCTATTCCTACGAAAGAGAAAATTAATAATAAAACTAAACTAATCGGTTTATTGAGTAACGACATATTGCTCTACTAAGGCCTTAATTTCTGCTTGTTGGTTGTATTCTTCACTGTAAAATAAATGCTCATATAATTTTTTTCCTTCAACATCTAATTTCAATTCCAAAGGTTTCTTCGCTGCATACACTTCGTCCCAAACGGTTCTTACTGCTGCCCACTTTTCTTGATTTGCTACCCACCATTCTTGTGCAGCTTTACAATCACTATCTTCTCTTTTTCTATAGGTGTTGTATCCTTTTTCCTGAACTAACAAAACATCTTCTTTACCTTCTTCACGTATTACTTTGTCATTATCTTGCTCGTGCAACCAACCATAAGGTAGTATTTGGACACGATTTCCTCTCTTCATTACATTGTAATCGCTTCTTTTGCTATACTCTCTTCTTGGCAATGGAGAGTCTGCTTTGTTGTACCAAGTGGATACCCCATCAACATGTGTCCAAGTGGCTGTTCCTGTGTAACGTGGACTGTCATCTACCTGATACACTTCTTGTGTCCAAGTTTCCTTCGCCTCTTTTTTATTTAAAGGTTCAAACACCCAACGGTTATTTTTATCGTAGCGATAAACATCTTGCTTTTCATAGGTCCAATCTTGTCGCCAATGCTTAATAATCATTGTGTCATTAATGATTAACAAATGCTGCAATACAATTTTATCTTCTGTTTCTTCTACAATTTCCGCCCATTCAAAAGCTGCAGAAGTATAATCGTAGGCTTTTTCATAATCTACTTCAGGGGCGAAAGTTTCGGTGTATTTAAATTCAACGTTATAACATCCAGCCATTGTCTTAATGGCGTTAAGATCCAATTGCTTTTTATCTTTTTGTGCTACGCTTAGAAAAGAGATTGACATTACAACCGCTAGAAAAATTGATTTTTGAAACATGATTTCATTTTTAATTACAGCTACAAAGCTATTCGCCTTTCACAACTAAATCAATCGCTTATCTGGGGTAAAATGTATCGCTGATAGTTGGTAAATTGACTACCATTATTGTGGTAGTGTCGAGGAAATCAATCCTACATTTATAGCATAAACCGTCAATTCAGAAGTTGACTTAACCCCTAACTTTTTCAAGATATTTCTTCGATGAGTATGCACGGTATGATGACTTAAATATAGTTTCTTTCCAATCTCCTTATTGGTGAAACCACTTGCTACTAAAGCTGTAATCTCATCTTCTCTCACTGAAAGTACAGTTGGTTCACAATTATCTTCTTCAGTAGATAGAGATTTATTCAGTATTATATCAATGACTTTATTGCAATAGAATTTTTCTCCTTTTGCAATTGCAAAAATGGCATGTGTTATTTCTGCTTCATCACATTGGCGAGTCAAATAACCTTGCACCCCTTTTTCTAAAATCTTTAATACTCTTTTAGGAGACTCAATGTCTGAGATAATTAAGGTCTTTTGATTGGGAAACTTTTCTTTTAGAACTAATGTTGTTTCAATACTAAAATGTTCTTTTGCTAGAGGATCGATAATAATTAAGTCAAATTCATCTGTTTTAAGAAATTGAAATAATTCTTCTTCATTCTTAGCAATCTGAATACTATCAATGCCTCCACCCTTTTGCAAAATAATATTTAAACCATTTGCCATTAAGACATTTGCGTTCGCATGTAAAATTGATAAACCTTTCATTTATTTAGAATCATTCTAAACAACAAAGATTGCACCCAAAAGGGTAATAATCAATACCACGCATAGGGTATAATGCCCCAACTATTATTAAGAAAAGATTAACTGTGATAAATGATGTGTAATTCAAACTAATAATTCAATTTGTCTCTAAAATTTAGTGACATAAAATTATTTTAATCCAGATTATAGATATGGTTCTGCACCTCCCTACTTTATACCACAGAAATGGAGTAATTAGATGTTCATAAAGACCGTTCAAATAGCGAAATTGACCTTGGTCGGTATGATGTCCACTCTACAAAAATAGCAGAAAACACTTGTTAAAAACACCAACTGTTCATAATGTAACTAAAAACAGCTCCATATATGCACAAAGGCACTTATAACACTATTATTCGAAGTAATAGAATTTTATGACGATGACGGTGGAGCAGGACTTAACCTCCCTTTTAAAACTCTACCAAGAGATCGCATGAAGTTCAGCCAAATAGCAATTTGAAGGTTTAATCGCTTTTTAAATAGCTTAGAAGATAGTCCACTTGATGAGTCATCAAGTTTAAAATAAGGACCCCTTCTTAAGCTTAAGCTAACATTCATAACAATTTAATAAGCCAATATACCCTCCTTGTGGTATTGCACTTATTGAACCTTGCATGTACTTTTGTGGCTCTAAAAAAAGCTTATTTAGAATTAATCTAAATTAAAATAAGGAAAAATGAAAAAATCGACTTTAAAATTAATCACGTTAATTGGCTTAAGCTTTAGCATCACGATGACCTCTTGTTCTGATGATGAAGATACACCGCCAATTGCAAACAACGGAGGCAACACAGTAAACACCCCTTCAACTTATGATTTTACTAGAAATGGAATGTCAACTGTCTCTTATTCAGGGCAAACAGACCGCTTGAATCAAGTTGCTGAAATGAAAAGTTATATACAAGATGCTACTAACAACAAAACAAAAATAAGTGAGCAAACATTAATTGATATGTTTGAAAATACTGGCGGGAATGCAAATGGAAATTTTTCCTTCAGTTCAACCAAACAATTATCAAATAAAACGTTTGACGCAGACCGTCAAGATTTTCTAGATATGTTTAAAAAGGCTGATGATGCTAGCGATAGTGCCATGGCAACTATTTCTGCAAAAAATGGCTCTCCCGGAGTATTAACCAGAAGCAATGGAAAGGTTGTTTTGCTTGACGCTAATGGTCACGAATTCACTCAAGAACTTGAAAAAGGGTTAATGGGCGCTACTTTTTACTATCAAATCGTAAATGTTTACCTAACTGATGATAAAATTGGAAGTGCCATAAATAACACAGATTTAAAAGAAGGAAAAAACTACACTGCTATGGAACATCATATGGATGAAGCATTTGGTTATTATGGAGCTCCGGAAGATTTTACTTCTAACTATGCAGGAACTATAAACCTTCGTTACTGGCCTAAATATAGCGGAAATTTTGATGCAACTACTCCTTTGATAGATGAGATTATGAATCCATTCAAAAGAGCAAGACAAGCTATTGTAGAGAAAAAGTACGATGTGAAAGATGCTGAAGTGATTAAACTCAACGAAGCATTTGAAGTTCTTATTGCGGCTACAACAATCCATTACATTAATGAATCATTAAGTTCCCCAACTGATGCTGATAGACTTCATGTGTTATCTGAAGCATATTATTTTCTAAAAGCATTCAGGTATTCAAACTTTAACCATAGAAAACTGTCTCAATCTGAGGTGGATGAGATGCTAAATATCCAATTTGGAGATAATTTATGGGAAGTAGAAACAGCCGGATTAAATACTATAAAAACTAAGCTAAGTAAAACTTACGGGCTTGAATCTGTTAAAGACCAATTATAATAAGACTTAGCTCTTGATTCATAAAACTATAAGCTATGATCAAAATATTTTCTTTTCGTTCAATAACAGCCGTTATATTTATGGCTTGCTCATTGGTAGCCTGTGTAGATGATGACACCAAAGATGATGTATCAGGAAACGTTGACCAAAGTAAATTTTTAAGGAATTCAGCAAAGATTATTTCTCAATCTTATGCGGCCGGAAACTTGTCAGCGAAAGAATTGTCAATTGCTGCAGAAGAGTTAAAAAACAAATCTGTTACTGGCACTTTAACTATCTCGGAATTAGATAAACTAAGTAATAAATTGAAAAAATCTTGGCAAGATTGGCAAAAAATAAGTCCTTTTGGATTTGGAGCTGCCAATCAATTTGACTTGAAAGCAAGCGTTAATATCTATAAAACGGATACTGCAACAATTGAAAATAATATTTCAACAGGTAATTTCAACTTAGATCTTTTAGCGATGAAAGATGCAAAAGGATTTCCGGCATTAGACTATCTGCTAAATGGAGAGTCTCAGACCATACTTTTAGAAAAGCTAAAAAAGGACTCTAATAGAATTGACTATATCGTTAAAGTTGCTAATGACATTTCTATTAGAATCAAAACTGTAACAGACGATTGGAATAGCAATCAACAAAGTTTTGAGGGTAACACAGGAACAGATGTTGGAAGCTCCACAGGAATGTTAGTTAATGCGCTAAACCAACATTATGAGCGATTTTTCAGGGACAATAAAATTGGAATTCCTTTAGGTGTGAGGTCATCAGGCATTCCTCGTCCAGATTTTTGCGAAGCTGTATATGGAGAATACTCCATTGAATTAGCTATTGAAAACTTTATTGCCATGAAAAATTTGTATTTAGGAAATGATTCTTCCAACACTTCTGGTTATGGCCTAGATGATTACTTAATTGCATCTGATGCGTCAGACTTAAATGAGGTAATAGTAGCTCAGCTAAATATTATCGAGCTAAAACTAGAATCATTATCTGATCCTTTTCCATTGCAAATTGCTAGCCAACCTAATCTAGTTCAAGAGACGTATGCTGAAATTCAAAAATTGATTGTACTTTGGAAAGTAGATATGCCATCAAGAATGGGCGTTTTAATTACCTATCAGGATAATGATGGCGATTAACACCTTTATTTATTGAATCAAGAATCTTGAAAATCAATTTTATAAAATTTCTAGAAAAACCCACTCACATTGCTCCGCTCGCCGTTTTTAGGATAGTGTTTGGAGCAATCCTATTTCTGAGTATTATCCGTTTTATGGCCAATGGATGGGTTTATGATTTGTATGTAGAACCCAAGTTATTTTTCCCTTACTATGGTTTCGAATGGATAAAACCTCTTTCTGAGCCTTTCATGTATGTTCTCTTTTCATTGTCAGCTGTCTCGTTCTTATTCCAGTGCCTTGGGCTTTTTTATAGAATATCCTCCACATTTTCATTCTTAGCATTTACTTATATCGAGCTGATTGATAAAACCAATTACCTCAATCATTACTACTTTGTAAGTATTATTTGCTTCTTACTCATTTTTCTTCCTGCCAATCGGTACTTTTCTTTAGATGTCAAACAAAATCCCGAATTAGAGCAAACTCATGTTCCCAATTACATCATTCTTTTAATTCAAATTCAATTAGCACTAGTCTACTTTTTTGCGGGATTGGCTAAATTAAATTACGATTGGATTGTTGAAGCAATGCCTTTAAAAATTTGGCTCCCCTCAAAATCGAATCTTCCAATCATTGGCGGATTATTGACAAAGGAATGGGTAGCTTACCTCTTTAGTTGGATTGGTGCATTATATGATTTAACGATTCCCTTTCTGCTCTTCTATTCTAGATCAAGATGGATTGCATATTTTTTTGTTATTGTTTTTCATCTGCTTACATACTGGCTTTTTCAGATAGGTATGTTTCCATTCATTATGATTGGTGCCACGCTTATTTTCTTTTCTAAAGATTTTCATCTATCGATTATTTCTGGTCTAAGAAGAATTTTTAACATTAAAGAGAACTTAAAAATAGAATCGACTCCAACTGCTAATAAAACTAATTCATTAATAATGGGAGTTTTATCAGTTTTCTTTCTCATTCAATTGATCATCCCATTCAGATATTTGGCTTATCCGGGTAATCTTTATTGGACAGAGCAAGGATATCGTTTTTCTTGGAGAGTAATGTTGATGGAAAAAGCTGGATATGCTATTTTTCACATTTACGACCCTGCTAACCAACGAACTTGGGAAATCAATAACTACGATTTTCTTACCTCCAATCAAGAAAAGATGATGAGCACCCAGCCAGATATGATTCTTCAGTTTGCTCATTATTTGGATGCTCATTTGCAAGAAGAAGGAATAAAAAATCCAAAAATAACAGCAGAAGTATATGCTACCTTAAATGGTCGAGTTAGCCAATTGTTAATAGATCCAACTATTGATCTGACTAAAATCAATGATAGTTTTGCGCACAAAAATTGGGTTTTAGAATTAGATAAAAACAAGCAATATGAATAAGATTCTTAGTCTTCTTGCTTGTTCCCTTCTTTTTGCTTTCAGCGGTAAAGCTCAATTGTACTCTATTCAAGGAAATATTAGCACGCAGAATGGTTCAAGCCTTCCTTTCGTAGAAGTTTTTCTCCAAGAAAAAAGCGCGTTTGCAGAAATAGATAATGGGAGTTTTAGTTTTGATTCCTTAAAGAACGGCAGCTATATCATCACTATTTTTTCTGAAGGCTATAAAACCATTAACGAAAAGGTTGAAATTGCATACTCCGATATTCAAATTGACTTTGAATTAACCCCATTAAGTCATGAAATAAAATCCATATTGATTGAAGAAAAGAAGGATAATCAATTTGGAATAAGCAGATTGAAACCTGTAGAGGGGACCGCTATTTATGCTGGCAAAAAAAGCGAAGTTATTGATATGGAAGATATTACTGCAAATTTAGCTACAAATAATAGCAGACAAGTTTACGGAAAAGTAGCAGGTCTCAATATTTGGGAAAGTGACGGTGCAGGTATTCAATTAGGAATTGGAGGGAGAGGGCTTAATCCAAACCGGGTTTCAAATTTCAATACCAGACAAAATGGGTACGATATATCCGCCGACGCTCTAGGCTATCCAGAAAGCTACTACTCCCCTCCAACTGAAGCTATGAATAGAATAGAAATTGTTAGAGGGGCTGCTTCTTTACAATATGGGACTCAATTTGGAGGTTTCATAAATTTCAAATTAAAAGATGGCCCTAAGGCAAAAGAAATAGAGTTAGTATCCAGACAAACAATTGGATCGTTTGGCCTTTTTAATTCATTCAATAGCATAGGAGGAAACAAAGGAAAGTTTAAGTACTACACCTATTATCAGTACAAAAGAGGTGATGGTTGGCGACCAAATAGTGGCTTTGATGTGCACAATGCCCACATGAATATTTCGTATCAAATTGACAAAAAAACTAATATCCGACTTGAATATACCTTTATGTATTATTTGGCTCAGCAAGCAGGAGGATTAACTGACTATCAATTTAATGAGGACCCTCAACAATCTTTTAGAGCAAGAAACTGGTTTAAAGTAAATTGGAATTTATTCGCTTTAAATCTTGACCATAAAATTAATGATCGAACAGACTTTAATTTCCGAGCATTTGGTCTAATAGCCGGAAGAGATGCAGTGGGAAATTTGGGCTTAATCACACGAGCAGATGTTGAAGGTACTCCCAGAAATTTATTAAGCGATGAGTACAATAATATTGGTTTCGAAAATCGACTATTACATCGCTATTCTTTGTTTAACAACACTTCCATTTTTCTTATTGGAATGAGGTACTACAATGGACATACAGACAGAAGTCAAGGTAACGGCTCAACTGGAAGTGATGCTGATTTTAGTTATAGAATGCCTAACCAACCTGAAGACTCAAAGTATGAATTTCCTTCTCAAAACTTAGCATTTTTTAGTGAAAACATTTTCTACCTAAATTCAAAATTGACCATTACTCCTGGTGTTCGATTTGAACACATTTCCACCGAAGCTGATGGTTATTATTTCGACACATTTGTTGCTTCCAATGGAGATACATTGAAAAACGATAAAATAGTTGAAAACAGAAAAAACAATCGAAATTTTCTTTTAGCAGGAATTGGATTAAGTTACAAACCAAAAGAACAATTTGAATTGTACACTAATTTCTCGCAAAATTATAGATCAATTAATTTCAATGACATGCGGATAGCTAATCCAAATTATGAAGTTGACCCTAATTTAAAAGATGAAACAGGTTATAGTGCTGATATTGGTATTCGCGGAAATAAAGACAAATGGTTCAATTATGACATTAGCTTCTTTCTTTTAAGTTATAACAATCGAATTGGGAGCACCCTTATCTCAATAACGAATCCAAATCAAGTCACAAGAGTTGTTCAATTCCGAACAAACATTTCTGACAGCAAGAGTGCAGGCCTAGAAAGCTTTTTTGAAGTTAATCTTTTAAGCGTTTTAGGAATAGAATCTAAGAGTTATCAATTATCCGTTTTTTCAAATTTATCCTACATCAACGCACAGTATATTTCCAGTGAAGAGCCAGCCTTTGATGGAAACCGAGTGGAGCTTGTGCCACAAATTATTTTTAGAGGCGGCCTTACTTTTGAAAGGAAACAATTAAAAGTTAGTTATCAATATTCATATACAGATGATCAATATTCAGATGCTACCAATGCAGGTTTTACTCCAAATGCCGTTTTTGGAATTGTTCCGGAATATGAAATAATGGATCTCTCAGCCTCTTACAGATTCAAAAAAATAGTAGTTGAAACAGGTATAAATAATTTAGCCAACAAGTCCTATTTTACTCGAAGAGCAAGCGGTTATCCTGGGCCAGGCATTATTCCTTCAGATCCTAGAAATTATTACTTGACCTTAGGAATAAAATTATAGTTATTCCTTATATTTTAACTCAAGTGTTTTAAAGTAGCTAATCAGCAATTCTCTTTGTTCATCAGTCAAATTTGCCTCGCGATGAATAAAAGTATATGACTGCAAGGGCATTTCTTTTTCTTCTATTTCTTCCCAAGCCTCTTCTGCTTTATGGGATTTCTTTTCAGCAATGTATTTGCCCCAATTTGAAAAGTTTAGATGCTTTCTGCCATCCTCAATATGGTCATTTATCCACCAAGAAACAGGAGCTACATCACTATACCATGGATACTTTATTTGATTAGAGTGACAATTATAACAAATGTTTTTAATCAGAAGTTCTGCCTTTTCTTCAGGATTCTCAATTAATAAAAAATCCAACTCATTTGGATCTTCATAGGGCACTTTTTCATTGTTGAATAATTGTAACACAGCAAAAATCAAAACAATTCCTAAGCCTATCTTAAACTTCATTCTATAATTTTTTATTAAAAGTTAAATTAGCAAATGAAAATAACTAACCCGAATTATTCACTATAAAGTTGAAAAATATTTGCAAATGCCTTATTTTCAATTAAATATACTTGCATACCTGTATAGTTAGATGCCTTGTATCTACACCCACTAAATTCCATGAATAATGCGGACTAAACAAGTTTTTTTAAGACCGATTTTAATCGACTAACATATGCTTGACCAAACAAATTGACATGAACAAGCAAAGGGTAAATATTACATACTTCAATTCGCTTTTCCCAATCGGCCTTTAAGGGATTGCAGCTATTATAGGCTTTGATGAATCGCTTATCAAAGCCTCCAAAAAGATGAGTCATTGCAATATCCATTTCACGATTCCCATAATATACTGCAGGGTCAATTAGAACAGCTTGTCCATCTGAGCCTACTATAAAATTACCTGACCATAAGTCTCCATGAAGCAGTGATGGTAATTCAACTGGAAAAATAGATTCAACTTTCTGATATAATCTTTCCAATTGAGTTATTAACTCAGAATCAATAAGGCCTTTATCAAAGGCCAAGTTTGCTTGATGCTCTAATCTATTTTCAATAAAAAAACTAGCCCAATCTTTTTTATACGAGTTTAGCTGCTCTAAAGAACCAATGTAGTTGTTTTCATTAAGTCCAAATTTTTCGCCATAAACTTGATGCAGTTTGGCAAGCCCAATTCCAAAGTTTTCCCAAAACAAATTTGATTGCTTTTCAAAAAGAATGAGCTCCATTAACAAGAATGAAGTATCTCCATATTCTCCATTTAAAAGAACTTCTGGTAAATGAAGGTTCATTGACTTTTTTAGTAGACCTAATCCTCTTTCCTCCTTTTGAAATAGTTGAGGAAACTTACTTGCCGAATTTATTTTCAAAAAGAACTTTTCTTTAAGAGTAAAAACTGCAAAAGTTCGGTTGATAGAACCTCCTGAGATCACTTTTACCTCAACAATTTCTGATTTACTTAATCCTAAATTTTTAATCCTATTGTTTAGGTATTGCAGAAACTCTTTAGATAATTGATGCTTCATTAAAAATAAAACTGAATGCCTAAAAATAGATACATTTGTCGCTTAGTTAAAAGGGGGATTAGCTCAGTTGGCTAGAGCGCTACGCTGGCAGTGTAGAGGTCATCGGTTCGATTCCGATATTCTCCACAAAAGCCTTCATTAGAGTATTCTAATGAAGGCTTTTTTATTTTTTACTCAATCCGTATGATTAATAGCTTCTTGAAGTGGAATCTTTTTCCCTTTATTGTATGCCACTATAAATGCATCTTTAAAACCGGCAGACGCAATTTGATCTACCTTATTTAAGGCATCTTGGTATTTTTCAAAGGCTCCAACAACTAATACGGTCATTTCTTTATTCTTGATTTCATGAATTCCATCAATTTCCATATACATATCCGCAATTTCTTTTGGGACAGTATCCCTAAATGCACCGAGTTGAATATAATATTCAACGTCGCCGGTTATTCCTGCTCTTAGGTTTACATTATTATAACTTATAAGCTCGTTGGAATATTTTCGTTCATCATTTACATTAACCACAAATGCATCAACATACCCTTTTTCTTGAAGAGAGCTTAATAGACTCTCCGCTTGCTTACGGTAGGAAAAATGACCTATTACGTATCGAATTATTCCTTCGTTGTCGATAAATACATCAACATTTTTTACTTTGCTATACGTGCTAGTAGGACTTGGATTCAAATTACTTCCAATTTGAACCCCATAAAGTGGTGAATTTGTAGTGTACTCCAATCTTTGTGTCACCATACCTCTCAATGCCAATGATGAAGTATCTAACTTCTCTTCTGGAGGCAAATAAGTTGGATCATAACCTTCAGGAACAGGGATTGGTTTTCTCCACTTCTCTTTTTTAAGCTCCTCTTTATCGTAAGGACACTTCTGCATGTGCCGGTCTATTTCATCAATAAAATAAGAGTCAACTTTTGATTTATATTTTGAAAACATTTGGAAGGCTTGGTCCGCTTCTGCACACAGGTCTTTTTCTACCAATGCAATTGACAAATAATAGTATACATGAATTGGCGAAGATTTTTCAGCGTAAGAACCAACCTTATAATTTTCGCTAACATTTTGCAAAGCTTTCTTTAAATGAAAAATTGCCTCCTCTTGTGTTCCAGGTAATTCAGTGTAAGCGGCACCCATTAAAAAGTTAATGTTACAATTATCCGGTTGAGCAATATATACTTTTCTCAAAGAGGTAATTGCATTTTCAATATTACGCTTAGCCAAATCAGCTCGAGCTTGATCAAAAGCAAACTCTAAGTCTTGCTTTTGAGCTTGTAACTCAATTACCATGGATATGATAAAGTAAAAAAGAAAGGTCCTTTTCATATTATTCTTTTAAATCTTTAGCTTGTTGTAATGTTATTTTCTTTCCGTTGGCAATTGCAATAATAAACGCATCATTAATGCCTGTTGCCTTTATCCCTTTCTCATACCCTTTTGCTTCTTCATAAGATTCAAAGTCGCCAACGGTTAAGTAAGTAAAATTTCCTTCTCGAAATTCTCTAATTCCTTCTAACTTTAAATACATGCTCGCTGATTTTTCAGGTATTTCTTCTCGAAATGCCCCCACTTGAATTCGGTATTCAGCTTTGCCTTTAATCGATGCTTTAATATTAACATCATTAACGCTAACGATCTCCTCAGCATACTTGCGTTCATTATTTACATTAACTACAAAGGCATCCATATAACCTTGGGATTTAATATATTTCAAAAGTGATTTTGCTTGAGATTCAAAAGAGAAATGTCCGATTACATACCTGATTAATCCGTCTTTATCCATAAATGCATCAATATTCTTTAATGACTTAAACCTGCTTACGGGAATGGCCTCTTTAAATGCTCCTAGTTGTACTCCATACAAAGGTTGTTGGGTAGTATATTCAATTCGCTTCGTTACAATTTTATCGGTATTGTCTTCTGATTCTTGCTTTAGATTATCAGATTTTTCTTGTTTAATTACTACCCCCTTCTTTGGAGCTTCTTTTTTTGGGCTAGTGTATGGCTTAAAGTCTGGGTATGATGGCAATGCTGATTCTTTTGGCTTTTCAATCATCCCTTTACAAACTTTAAGCCAGCGTTTAGATTCTTCTATGTAATAAGCATCTTCATGTGGATATACTTCTAAAAACTTCTCTCTAGCTTCTTCAGCTTTATTGCACTGTCCGTTTTGGGAATAGGCAATGCTTAAATAATAATAAACATAAATAGGAACTCTTTTTTCCTCTAAACTATTTGGATTATAATCTAATGATGCGTTTAGTGAGGCTTCTGTTAGGAGTTGCAATGTCTTGGGGTTAACTATCTCTTCTTCTGCATAGCAAACACCAATTAGGTATTTTAAATTAGCATTTTTGGGATAATTTTTTTGAAGGTATTGCAAATATGGCAAAGCCTTGCTTACCCTTCTTTGAGCCAAATGCTGCTTGGCAATATTGAAATTTTTTTGAAAATCATTCTCTTCAATTTTACTGTAAGACATTAGTATAATCGAAACGGAAAATAAAAGAAAAATTTTAGAAAATGATTGTAGCATTTGACAAATATATTTTAAATGCAAGTTCGTTTTTTGGAATTATAAAAAGCTTTTCAACCTATTCATTGTAAATAACTAACCCGTATTATTCGTGGAATTTAGTTACCCCAAATTTTGGTGTGACTATTTACAGAAAAATCAAGTGTATTTGATTGAAAATAAGCCACCTATAAATACAGGCTACTTTTATAGTGAATAATGCGGGCTAAGGAGTAAGGTCTAAAATTTTCAAAGGCCTCTTCTCAGACATTTTATAGCTTTTATTAGCTAATAATTTAAAAACTATGCCTACAGTTAGCATACTTCCACTGATAATAGCTGCTTCTTCGCTAAAAGTTGGATCATCCCCATTTATTGAGCGATTAAAGGTTACCAAAGGGAAATAGGCTGCCCCACCAAGTAAAAATAACTTACTAAAAAACTTAAACCCGCCTAATTTTTGGGTATTGTAGACTTTAGAGACTTCATTTAATTCCACTTTTTTCCCCTGAACAATAAAGGAAGAATCATTTATAAACCCAATTGTTCCTATTACAAGCTCCGATGATTTAGTGCGTAATTTTATATACTCTCCTTCATAATATTTTATTCGTTTCACTCTACCATGTTTATCAAATGCAACAATTTTTTGTGCAAAAATTGATGAAATTGAAAGTATTAAAATCGCAATAAAAAAGCTGAGATTTTTAAACATTAAATTTATTTTAAGTCTTTTCCTGAAATACTTTTAGTTAATTAAAATCCGTTCATCTTAAATAAATGGTGCTTGGTCTAAAATTATTTTTTTTGTGTCTAAAGTAAGTTAATTTTGTAGTGTAAAAAGATTGATTAATTGGAAAAAACTGAAACTCTTAAGGATTATTGCGATAGAACAGATTTGTCTACTACTCTTACAATAAGTGAATTAGAAGTTAAAGAGTTTGATGGAGAAATTTTATCTAAAGACAAATTAGAGGCTCTTTCCATTTATAGGAAATATAGAATTGATAACCTCCAAAAGAAGACCGATTCAGAAGCTAGCTATCACGAAAGCTACGAATACATCAGATCGTTGAGCAACTTAGTAGATTACAAAGAATTCTTAAACAAGCAGTCTCCGCTGTTTTAATACTTTATACAAACATTCTTTGACTCAGTAAAAAAATGAAGAGCCTCAAAACCACCTTCTCTGCCAACACCGCTATTCTTTACTCCTCCAAATGGGGTTCTCAAATCCCTTAGAAGCCAGCAATTCACCCAAACTATCCCTGCATGAATTTCGTTTGCCATTCGGTTAGCTCGACTTAAATTCTCTGTCCATACAGTTGAAGCCAACCCATATTTAGTCGAATTAGCATATTTCAACACTTCTTCTTCTGTATCAAAAGGCATTATTGTTACCACGGGTCCAAATATTTCTTCTTGGTTTACCCGGCAATCGTAGCTCAAGCCTTCTATAACAGTTGGCTCAACAAACCACCCATTAAGGCCAATATTAGATAAATCTACCTCCTTGCCGCCACATAGAATTTTACCACCTTCCTCTTTAGCTAATTCTATGTATTCAAGCACCTTATCTTTGTGTCCCTTCGAAACCAAGGCGCCTTGATTCGTAGATTTCTCAGTTGGATTTCCAACTTTTAATTCTTTAACAGCCTTTACAAAATCTACCTTAAATTGATCGTAAATAGCTCTTTCAACGAAAATTCTTGATCCGCACAAACATATTTGTCCTTGATTTGAAAAAGATGACTTTACAGTTGTTTGGAGCATTTTTTCATAATCGCAATCCTTAAAAATTATGTTGGGGTTTTTACCACCAAGTTCTAAGGATAGCTTTTTAAACATTGGAGCAGCTACCTTAGCAATCTGTTCGCCAGTTTTTGTTCCTCCAGTAAAAGATATTATAGGAATATCAGGGTGCGATATCATTTCGGAACCCACTTCATGGCCATATCCATGTAGTACATTTAAAACACCTTTTGGCAATCCTGCCTCTATGCATAATTTCGAAAATAAATAGGCGGTCATTGGTGTTACTTCTGAAGGTTTTGCTATGACACAATTTCCTGCTGCGATAGCTGGCGCAATTTTCCAAGTAAATAAATACAATGGCAAATTCCAAGGAGAAATACATGCAGCTAACCCAATAGGTTTCCTCAATGTATAGTTGATTGCCTTGTTTTCCATTTCATGAGACTCAGATGCATAATGAAGAATTGCTGTTGCAAAAAACCTTATGTTATGCGCTGCTCTTGGAATATCAACTTGTTTTGCTAATGAAACTGGCTTACCATTATCCTTTGACTCTGCTTCTGCTAATGAATCTAGGTTTGACTCAATAAGTTCAGAAAGGCGATAAAGTATTGCTGAACGACGGTCTTTTGAAGTTTCAGACCAGCCTTTAAATGCATTTTTAGCAGCACTTACAGCTAAATCAACATCCTCTTTTGATGATCTAGGAATTTGAGCATACACTTCCCCACGTGAGGGATCATAACTATCTAGGTATTTGCCATTTTTAGGCTCGACCAATTTACCGTCAATATAATTGAGTATTTTCTCCATTTAGCTAAATTACAAGTTGTCACTGAAAGAGCCTAACATTAAATTACAAAGCAATTAGTGCTGTTAAATTGTGTTAAGCAAGCTTAGTCAACAAAAGATATAACCTTATTTTGTTTTAGAATGAATAAAAAACGACTTCTTTATTTAATTAGTCTTTCAACTATTAGCATGTTATGCTTGATTGTTCTCCAACTTTATTGGATTAAAACATCCGTTGAGACACAACAAAAAAAGTTTGACCAATCAGTAATGTCTTCTATGAATGAGGTTATTAATAGACTTGAACGAGAAGAAGCAATAACAAAGGTTATAAGCTCATTGGCTAAAGGAGATGAGCTCAATGGTTTTTTTGGTGAAGACTCCGTTTTTACTATCGATAAAAAAGAATCAACGGCCTCTTTAGAAAAAAAGCTTTTAAAAAATCCAAAATTAGCCGAAACTCATGCTGACCAGCTAAGAATCAACTTTAAGCCACCTCCAATAAATGATTCTTCTTTTTTTATTATTAGAGAAACAAGAAAGAATATTCTAAGCTCAAATATCAGCTCCCCTTCTGCTTCAACTGATAGTGCCTTTAAAAATCAATTGCGTAAGAAAGCAACTATCATCAATAATATCCTAAAGGAATTTGTATTAATTAGTGTTAGCAAGAATTATGAAGATCACATTAGTTTTGAAAAGATTGATTCGCTTTTTGAATTTGTTTTAAACTCCAAAGGGATAAAAACACCTTTTGTGTTTGATATCTTGGATGCTGAAACCAACCTACTCAGTTTCTCAGTAGAAAAAAATGAGAGTAGTGAATTGAAGGAAACTCCTTACAGAATAAGATTATTCCCTAACGACTTTATTGAAAGCGATTATCTCCTATTATACTTCCCGAACCAAAGCAATTATTTACTAAAGAATAGCTGGAAAGTTTTAGCTACTTCAATTCTTTTAATTTGTATTCTAATACTCTTATTTTACAGCTCAATATCTACCATTTATAAACAGAAAAAATTATCAGTAGTAAAGAATGACTTTATAAACAATATGACCCATGAACTTAAAACACCAATCGCTACAATATCCCTTGCTTGCGAAGCTTTAAGTGATCAATCAATAGATATTAAAAGGGAGCAACATTTATCATTTATAAAAATGATTTCAGATGAGAATAAAAGGTTATCTACTTTAGTTGATAATGTTCTTAAAAGCGCAGTTTGGGACTCAGCTGAACTTGAACTAAGTGTTAGACCAGAAAAAATTCATGGAATAATTGAAACAATTACAAAAAGTTTTGAAATACAAACCAATAAAAGAGGAGGAAAACTAGTTGTTAATTTAGAAGCAGAGAATGATAATATTTTAGCAGACCGAGTTCATATCTCTAACATGATTTATAATTTATTAGACAATGCAAATAAATACAGCCCAGATGCTCCGCTAATTAAGGTAAGTTCAAAAAACGAAAAAAATAATTTTATCTTAATCATTGGAGATAATGGTATTGGAATCAGCAAGGAAGACCAACATAAGGTCTTCGATAAATTTTATAGAGTATCGACTGGTAATCTTCACGATGTCAAGGGTTTTGGCCTTGGGTTAAGCTATGTGAAAAGGATTATCGATCTCCATCAAGGGGATATTAAAATAGAAAGTGCCAAAGGAAAAGGGACTATCATAACACTAAAATTAAAAATTTATGGAAACTGAAAAAAAGAAAATATTAATTGTTGAAGACGACGATAACTTAGGGAAAATGCTTTCAGATTATCTCACAGTGAAGGGGTTCTCTACCATTCTTAAAAGAGATGGAGAACAAGGCCTGAAAGCCTTTGTCGACAATAAGGTTAATCTTTGCTTATTTGATGTAATGATGCCAAAAAAGGATGGTTTTACATTGGCAAAAGAGATAAGAGCCATGCAATCAACAATTCCCATTATATTTTTGAGTGCAAAATCAATGGAAGAAGATATAAAAGAAGGATTTCGATCTGGGGCCGATGACTACATTACTAAGCCATTTAGCATGGAAGTATTGATGATGCGAATAGAGGCAATTATGCGACGGATTGATCAGGTGCAGGATGATTTGCTATTGAGGAAAGAGTTCAAAATAAACGATTACACTTTTTTTCCTGAAAAAAGAATAATTAAAAAAGGAGATGAAGTAAAGAAATTAACTTCTAAAGAAAATGAATTACTTCGTTTATTGTGCATGTATATGGGGTCAATTGTAGATAGAAACGATGCTTTAAATATGGTTTGGGGCGATGATAATTACTTCAATTCTAGAAGCATGGATGTATACATTACGAAGCTCAGGAAATTATTTAAAGAAGATGAAAGTATACAGATTATTAACAGCCATGGTAAAGGATTTAAATTACTTGTAGATTAATTGTTAAATAGATTATCTATTTTTGAGACAAAGACAAGTATAGAAAATGAAACATATTCTGTATCCAACAGATTTCTCAGAAAATTCATTAAAAGCATTCCCTTATGCTTTGGATATTGCTTTGCTTTTAAATGCGGAATTAACAATATTCCATGCCTATAGTTTGCCTTATTCAAAATCGAACTTATTGGTTTCAATGATTGACCGAATGAAAAGTGATTCAGAGAATGATCTCAAAAAACTGAAGCAAGATTCACTTTCAAAAGACAAATACAAGCACTTAAAATTAAACATTGAAGCAAGATCAGGGGGGTTAGTTTCCCTAATTCCTATTGTTGTAAATGATTTTAATATCGACATGGTGGTAATGGGCACCAAAGGAGCTTCCGGCATAAAGGAAATGTTTATTGGCAGCAATACACTTGAAGTTATTCATATGACTCATTGTCCTGTATTAGCTGTGCCTGAAGAGGCTAAAAACACCAAGGTCGATAAAATTGCAATGGCAACAGATTTAAATAAAGTAAACGATAAAAATCAGCTAAAAGCTCTTTTTGAAATGGCAAGAATTTGTCGTGCTTCTATAGAATTTGTTCATATTGTTCGCCCCGGAGATCATCCTGATAATGATGAAAGAGCCAAACAAATTTTAGAACTAGAAAAACTCGCAGGTGATATTAAGACAACAATACATCTTGCAACAAATAATGATATCATAGATGGGTTGAATGAATATGTTGAAGAATTCTCTCCTGACATGCTTGCCATACTCTCCAGAAAACACAGTTTATTTGAAAGGTTGTTTCAAAAATCAATCACTAATAAATTATCCTTTAGATCAAAGATTCCTTTGCTCGTAATTGATGAATAATTTATAAGGCTTTGTTTAATTTCGCGAACCATATTTAGCATTACTCCTTTTGAGAAAATCAATTCTCTATATACTTCTTTGCCTACTGACTTTATCTTCTTGCGTTAATCGCAAGAGTGTATTAAGTAGAACAAAATATACAGCGCGAAAATCTAACCCATCAGGTAAGTACCGCTCTTCTGGGCTATTTAATAATGTAAATCCTTTTCAAGGAAGAGCAAAAACAAAATTAAATAAGAGTAAACGGAAAAAAATTCGATTATTTAAAAAGCGGAAAAAACAAAGTGGAACGAGTAGAAAAAGCAGAAAGCCAGGCAGGACGTTCAATATGAAAAGAAACGTTTCAAGAAAACGACTTAAAAGCTCAGGAAGTAGAGTCAATTCGGGAGGCGGAAAAAGTAGAAAAAATAAAAACCTGTTTAAGACAAGAAAGAAGTAATTCCCCTGTATTTCGCTTATATCAAGGACACATGTTTAGTTCAAAAAGTTTATTACTTTTATAAACTTAGATTATTCTGATTTTGAAAAGAATCCTTTGTATTTCATTATTTTTAATTTTTACTATTAACTCAGCATTTACGCCTGGATACGATAGTCAGAAGGTAGATACTAATGCAAAAATTAAGGCAGTATATATCTACAACTTTGCAAAATACATTGAATGGCCAAGTGACTCAAAATCAGGAATGTTTACTATCGGCATTCTCGGTGACAATGATGCCATTTACAATGAATTAAATAAAATGTCTAAGGTCAAAAAGGTATCAAACCAGTCTTTTTCTATCAAAAGATTTGCGTCTATAAATGACGTGAATAGTCCAAATATTTTATACATCCAAAATGCTAGCTCAACAAAGCTAAATCAGGCTGTTTCTAAATTAAAAGGTAAAAGCACCCTGATTGTAACTGAAAAGCCTGGCTTGGCAAGACAAGGCTCTGCCATCAACTTTATTTTAGAAGGAAGTAAGCAAAAATTTGAATTAAATAAATCTATTACTGAAAGTCACAACCTTAAAGTGGCAAGTACGTTAGAAAATCTGGCCGTATTGGTTAAATGATATGAAAAAGTTAATTTACATAGCCTTGTTGCTCCTTTATGGGAACTCTTTATTGGGGCAAAATAAGCTTTCAAATGCTTTATACAGTTTAAAGAACAATGAATTAGATAAAGCAAAACAACTCATTGATGCAGCTGCTGTAGACACTTTGTTTATGGACAAAGCGGCTACTTGGTACTATCGAGGATATATTTATAAAGACCTCTTTAAAAGAGATGAATCTGACAATAAG
>CAYPJC010000004.1:0-18904 GCA_964410855.1 uncultured Flavobacteriales bacterium
GTATGGTGCAAGTCTTCGATTGGATTCTATAGGACAAATTGAAATTAATTCAAACAATTACAATCCATATTTTAGGGTAAATGACGGTGTTTATACATGTAAATTGGACTCAGCTAACTTCAGAGAAGTACGAAATATATTATTTAAATCAGGTATTTATTCTTTACCAAATAATTTGTCTCTCCGGACAAGCAATTTATCAATTGCAGATGGAATGCCTGTAAACTATGCAATTAAATCCAAAGTTGGTATTTTTTCATTTGAATCAGGTAGTTATAATCAAGAATTAATTAAAATTAATGCCATTTTAATAGTCGATGATTTGTACAAAACTTGCAATCTTCAGAAGATAAAAATATTTGACGATTTTGTGTTGTTTCAAAGTCACAATGTTGTTAAAGTTGATGAAAAATATCTGGCGAATGGTGTAGAAAGTGTTTCAGGTGAGATAATCTTAGTCAAGCAACTAAAAAAAAATAATTATTTGCACCAATTAGAAGTTGATTCCAATTATGCACAACGAAATGTCAATGTAAATTTTCAAAAGAACCAGAAAATTTATGGAGTTGCTAATAAAAAAATTGATAATGGAAGAATAGGCTTAATCGTGCAAACAAAACATTCCGCAAAATATTCATTTCTTAAAAGACGTAAAACAATTAGTTACTTTACTATTATAGACGAGTTTGACCCTAACAAATCGGTCTTTTTTGATTATTATGAAAAGTACGCTCCTAGGGGTTTTTCAAGAGGCGTAACTATGAAAATGAATTCTCCGACTAAGAAAATTTTTAGTAAAGTTGAAAATAAAATCTACAAATTGATTAAAACTGATAGAATAAAGAAGAAGTAATGCTTTTAAATTTCGAAAAGTTACAGTTTTTAGCTTTTCAATTTGGCACTTAGTTGCAGCAAACATAGACTGAGAGTTTGACTCGAGTATTTGGCTGTGAGAATAATATTTTTTGCTAGCGAGCTGTATATTGCATCATGAGTAAGCCTGTTAGGCAAGATTGGTTAGCTTTCTGGTAGCCCACAAAATCCGCTAACGAATTTTGTCAGAAAAAAGAAAATTACAAAACTGCAATGCAGGTTTTGCTAATTAGTTAAACGTTAGTTTTATATTTGTCTATAGCCAGACGCATCTTACGTGGGTGCTATTTCAACACATAGCTAACTGCTGCCATTTCGTAATCTTCAGCATATAAATAAATTTGGTATTTCCCTGAAATCATTTCATAATCATCTTCGGGCTTTGTCCAATCTAAACAATATTCGCTAGCTTCATTGTTATATTCTACAAGCAAGTGATCAGAGAAATATCCCCTTAATCCATTAAACTCAAACTTATATTCATCAGTAGTTCCTGCATTTAATATTTTGCCATCTGGTGCAAGAATACGAATGTACAAATCCCTTTTACCGGGTTTTGACACCCTATTTTCATCTAACTGAAAACACAATCTTAGTTTATCTGTTTTTCGCGCTCGATCTGTTTCTTTGCCGGTCAAATCACGTTTAACATTAACCCCAAATACTGATACATTCGAAGCATCTAGCCTACTGGCGAGTGCCACCTTGCTAGATAAATTCTCATTTGTTTTCTCGAGCTCTTTTGCCCTACTTCTTTCTTTAGTTAATGTACTACGTACTGCCTGATTTTCGTTTCTCAAGCCTACATTGAGGGTATTTATAGAATCTATCGTAACTACATAGCCAATCATGATAGTTCGCAACGTTTTTGTTTCTTTTTTTAATTTATAGATAGCAAAATCTTTGTCCTTAACTTTTGCTAGCAAGCCCTCAATTTCTTCTTTTCGCTGAGCCATTTCAACTTTCATTGAATCATTGGTTGTCTCCATGGTATCTAATTCAGCGAGCATGTCTTCTAACTCATTTTGAAGCTCACCGCGTTCATCACTTAGCAGTTCGACTTCACTTCCTTTTTGGGAAAGAGTTTTTCGTAAATCAAAATATTGCCACAATGAAACACCTAGGGCAATTGAAAGAAGAACCACAATGACTACCAATAACCTAATCTTAGTTTGTGATTGCTCTTTACTTACTTTTAGTGAATTATCTCCTTCGTTTATAGTCATAGAGTGCAAATATAATGCTAAATTAGTAGGATGTTGTCATCCCTAATTGACCTTTTATTTCCGCAAATTTGCCAAGCCTGTTATGAATCAACAATAGAAAATCAAAAAAACATTTGCATTAATTGTAAACTTTCATTGCCACGAACTAATTGGCATTTAATGGAGAATAATCCTTTAGAAAAAGTTTTTTGGGGTAGAGTCCCCATTCAAAATGCAACTGCATTTCTAAAATTTGAATTTGGGGGAAAAGTCCAGCATTTAATACATAATCTAAAGTATAAAGGCATTCAAGAAATTGGAAAAACTCTTGGAGAGATGGCAGGAACAGAACTTTTGCATAGTAGAA
Organism: uncultured Flavobacteriales bacterium; assembly: GCA_964410855.1. Taxonomy (GTDB): domain Bacteria; phylum Bacteroidota; class Bacteroidia; order Flavobacteriales_E; family Vicingaceae; genus JAVJQS01. The sequence goes on from CAYPJC010000004.1 coordinate 2,446, forward strand.
TTTTTGAAGAGGTGGATCTTCTTTTACCAATTCCAATTCATCCCATAAAACAAAAAAAAAGAGGTTTCAACCAGAGTCTGCTTATTGCAAATGGAGTTTCAAAAGCAAGTAAAATACCGCTTAACAAAGAAGTTTTAGCTAAAACAACTAACACTCAATCCCAAACAAAGAAGAGTCGTTTTAAAAGGTGGCTCAATGTTGACTCAACTTTTACAGTCCTTGACAAAACCCTTTTAAAAAACAAACATGTCTTACTAATTGATGATGTGATAACAACAGGCTCAACAATTGAAGCCTGTGCAAAAGAATTACTAAAAATAGAAGGTTTGAAAGTAAGCCTATTGATTATTGCCGCAACTTATTAGCTACTTTTGCAAAACATGGTTCAAGATATTACTATAGACAAAAAATTGTCGAAGGAAGAACAGTACCAATCTATTATTCCCCAAATAGCCTCATTAATTAAAGATGAGGATGATTTAATAGCTAGTCTTGGAAATTTGGCAGCTGTTTTAAAGTACCGTTTTAATTTTTTTTGGGTAGGATTTTATCTCTTTAAATCAGACGAACTTGTTTTAGGTCCTTTTCAAGGCCCGGTTGCATGCACAAGAATTAAGCCTGGCAAAGGTGTTTGTGGAATTGTATATGAAAGTAGAAAAACGATAGTTGTTCCTGATGTAACTAAATTCAAAGATCACATTGCTTGCAGTTCAAAAACAAAATCTGAGATTGTTCTCCCTGTTATTAAAAATGGAAAAGTAATAGCTGTCCTTGATGTTGATAGTGAAATTCTGAATGATTTTGATGAAACTGATAGTATATATTTGGAACAAATAGTGAAACTGATAGAAAATAAGTTTTGAAGAATTTAATATTTATTGCAATTATTCTATGGCTAACTTCTTGCGCTCAAGTTGTAGCCCCAACTGGAGGTCAAAAGGATGTTACACCTCCCGAAATTATTTCAATTTATCCACCAAATTCAAGCATAAATTTTAATGCCTCTTCAGTTGAGATAGAATTCGATGAGTATATTAAACTCAACAAGATTGATGAGCAATTGTTGATTTCTCCCCCCTTGAAATACAAATTAGTTACCAAAATAAAAGGAAAATCTTTAATCTTAGAATTAAAAGACACCTTACTTGAAAATACAACTTATGTATTGAATTTCGGGAATACTATAGTGGACATAAATGAAGGCAACAAACTGGAAAATTTTAATTACGTTTTTTCAACAGGAAATGAAATTGATTCATTGACTGTATCTGGAAAAGTAGTCGATGCATTTAGTCTTAAAGCCGAAGAAGAAGTACTTGTTATGCTTTATAAAACCCCAATTGAAGATTCTACACCCTATTTCAAGTTGCCAAATTATATAAGTCGAACTGACAAAAATGGTGATTTTAAATTAACAAATATTGGAAGTGGCACTTATCAATTAATTGCTTTGGCTGACGCTAATAAGAATTATCTTTATGATCAACCAACAGAAAAAATTGGTTTTAATAGTGATCTTATCGAATTAAAAAAAGCAATTTCAGATATAAGGATTCATATTTTCGAAGAATCATACGAAAATCAATTCGTAAAAAAGAAGACTGAGAATGGCCCAATATTATTGTTAAAGTTCAATCAACCCTTAGACGAATTTAAATACGTTGGTTTAGATACCCTAGTAGAGGAATTGTTACTTGACTTTCATATAGAAACAAATAAAGACACAGCTCGTTTTTGGTGGAAAGAAATTGATGGGTTTAAGACTAAGCTTATACTAAGTGACGGAAAGTCATTTAATGACACTTTAAAAATAAAAATTGATTCCCTCTTTTCAAAGGCTAAGTTAAAATTAGAAACCAATCTAAAGAAGAAACAGCACCATTTTCAATCTATAGTCTTAAAATTTAATCGACCTATTAAGCAGTTTGATACCTCATTAATTCAAATCTTAGGACCCGATTCTTTAGCCATTAATTTTGTTCTAAAAAAAGACTCTACTGATAATAGATTAGTTGATTTAAAATTTGATTTTAATGCTGATAGCACTTATTCAATTTCAATACTCCCAAATTCTTTTATTGATATTTATGATCGCACTACTGATAGCATCGTTTCTAAAATAATCTTTGATAACGAGAGTGATTTTGGAAACCTCATCGTTAAAGTTAAAACCACATCAATAGAAAGTCCTCAAATTATTCAACTTACTGATCCAAAAGGGAAAGTAATAAAAGAGCAAATACTTTTAAATAATGAAGCTAGTTTCACTTATTTAAAAGCGGGTAAATATTGGCTAAAGCTCATCTTAGACGAGAATAGTAACAAAAAATGGGATGCCGGCAAATACTTGGATGGCAAACAAGCCGAGAAAACAATATTGTATAATGAAGAATTTACAATTCGGACTAATTGGGATCAAGAGATTGAGTGGATTATCAAATAATAAATTGAAACTTCTAAAATGGTAGCTGACGAAGCCAAAAAGTTAATTGAACAATTGAGCGATGAACTGAGGGGACATAATTATAATTATTACCAAGAAGATCTCCCCACAATAAGTGATTATGAATTTGACATGTTGCTCAAAAAACTTCAAGAATTAGAAGAAGCATTTCCCAAATTTGCTGATAAAAATTCTCCTTCAAAGCGAGTTGGTGGAGAAATCACCAAAAATTTTGAAACAGTTTCTCATAAATACCCAATGCGCTCGCTGTCTAACAGCTATAGCAGAGAAGAGCTAGTTGATTTTGATGAAAGAGTTCAAAGATTAGCAGGTAAAAAAGTTGAATACTCATGTGAATTAAAATACGATGGTGTAGCAATCGGTATTTCATACAAAAACGGAAAACTAGAAAGAGCTGTTACACGAGGAGATGGAAGCAAAGGTGATGATATAACGACTAATGTGAAAACAATTCGCTCTATCCCTCTTCAATTAAAAGGAGAGTTCCCTTTAGAGTTCGAAATACGCGGCGAAATTTTCTATCCTTTATCAGTCTTCAATCAATTAAATCTTGATAGAGAAAAATCCGGTGAATCCTTATTAGCCAACCCAAGAAATGCGGCATCTGGAACATTAAAGATGCAGGATTCAGGTGTCGTTGCTCAACGAAAGCTAGATTGTTTTTTATATTATGTGCTTGGAGATAAACTTCCTTATGAGAAGCATTCAGACAATCTTAAAGCAGCATCTTTATGGGGGTTTAAATCACCTCAAGAAAAAAATAATCTTATTAAAATATGTCAAAACATCGATCAAATTTTTGAGTTTATAGATTACTGGGAAGTGAATCGTTCAAAATTAGATTTTGAGATAGACGGCATAGTTATAAAAGTAAATGACTATCATTTACAAGAAGAGTTGGGTTATACCGCAAAAAGTCCACGATGGGCAATAGCTTATAAGTATAAAACGGAACAAGTTGAAACAAATTTAAATAAAATCACTTATCAAGTTGGTCGAACAGGGGCTATAACTCCTGTGGCAAATTTAGAACCAGTGCTTCTTGCAGGAACTGTAGTAAAAAGAGCCTCATTGCACAATGCCGATCAAATTGAAAAATTGGATGTACGAGAAGGAGATCTAGTGAAGGTAGAAAAAGGGGGAGAAATTATTCCGAAGGTAGTTGGGGTAAACTTAGATTTCAGACCGAAGGATTCAATTCCCACTAATTACATTGATGTCTGCCCTGAGTGCTCAACACCATTAATGAGACTTGAGGGAGAGGCACATCATTTTTGCACCAATATTTGGGCTTGCCCTCCACAACTAAAAGGTAAAATGGCTCACTTTATATCCAGAAAAGCGATGGATATTGATGGCCTAGGCGAAGAATCCATAGAACAGCTTTACGAGGCTGGCATGTTAAAAGACATTGCTGATTTGTATTCTCTTAATCCAAAAGATTTACTCGAGTTAGATAGAATGGGTGAAAAATCTGTTTCAAACCTCAATGAGGGACTAGAAAAGTCAAAAGAAACTCCTTTCGAAAAAGTCTTGTTTGCAATTGGTATTCGATACGTCGGAGAAACTGTTTCAAAAAAGCTAGCAAACCACTTTAAGACCATGGAGGCAATGAAAGCAGCTAGTTTTGAAGAATTAGTCTCTGTTGACGAAATAGGAGAAAAAATAGCTGAGAGTATTGTCGCCTTTTTCGAAGAAGAAAAAAACGTAACGCTAATCAATAGATTGACAGATATTGGTCTGAAAATGAAAATAGATCCAGTTATAGATACCTCCATTTCAAAAAAATTAAAAGATAATACCTTCGTGGTGTCTGGTGTTTTCGAGAATTATTCTAGGGACCAATTAAAAAGAACCATTGAGGATCATGGCGGAAAAAACGTAGGGTCAATTTCAGGAAAAACTACTTATTTGGTTGCAGGTGACAAAATGGGTCCCGCCAAAAAAGAAAAAGCAGAAAAACTTGGAGTGTCAATTTTAAGCGAACAGGAGTTTAATTCGTTGATTGATTAGTTCATTCAACCCAAAATTCTACTCCATTTGATTTTATTCTTTCATTATCAAGATTGAATTGAATTACTTTAGTCACTTTGTCTTCCTTAAAACCCTTAATTGATTCAACTACTTTGCTAAGGCTAAGCCTTTCTTTATGTAAAATTTTAAAAAGTTGCTGCTCGATTTTTGAAAACTCAATTTCACTTAAATTTAATTTATTTCGCTCTAAACATACATCGCATGTTCCGCATCTATGAGTATCTTTTTCACCGAAATAAGTTAATAATAATTGGCTCCTACAAAACTGTTTACTTTGCGAATATTTAAGAACAGCCTGCAACTGCTCTAAAGCAATTGCTTTTCTATCTCCATAGTTTTCTTTAGAAATCTTCAAGTATTTTTGGTCAATTCTTGGCTTTAAATAAGTTATCAATGGTTGATTAGTTTGTTTCTCATAATCAATGACTTCCAATTCATGGAGTCTTTTTAAGATCTTAACTATAGTTCCTTTATCATTTTGGAAATTTTTCGCAATTTCATATTCATTGATTTTTACGAAATCTTCAAAAAGACCACCATATGTCCTTAACAAAGTCTTAATGAAAGCATCATACTTTTTATGAGACACCTGAAATTTATATAAATCTTCTTTATCCAATTTTAAATGGATTCTAGAAGGCATAGAATAATCATCAGAAATTGACAAGTAACCTTCTTTTTCTAAAAAATGAAAGCAGTTATATACCTCATAAATTTTAAAATTATATCTGCTTGAAAAGTCTGAAATGTCAATTGCAAAACTTTGATTTTCACCGCCACTATTAGGAATTTGGAAATAATTTGACAGCGCCAAATAGCAATCTTTGATAGCTTTTACTTTAGGAAAACTTCTTTCCATTCTTTCTTCTAATCTCTTCCCACTTGAGGAGCTATTAATCAAAACTGCGTAAGCCTTTTTTAAATCCCTACCAGCTCGACCAGCCTCTTGGAAGTATGCTTCTAAAGATTGGGGTATATCTAGGTGAATTACAAAACGGACATTTGCTTTATCAATCCCCATTCCAAAGGCATTAGTAGAAACCATTATTCTACATTTATCGGTCATCCAATTATTTTGCTTCGCCTTTCTATCTTCATGGGTAAGTCCAGCATGATAAAAATCTACTGAAATGCTATGCTGTCTCAGGAATAACGTTACTTCCTTAGTTCTCTTTCTGCTATTCACGTAAACTATGCCGCTGCCTTCAACACCATCAATCACCTTCAGCATTCGACCATTTTGGTCTTGATCGTTTAAGACTACATAGGCTAAATTTTTACGCTCAAAGCTTTTCTGAATAAGATTTTTTTGTTTGAAAGCTAGTTTTTCCTGGATATCGTCAACAACTTTTGGGGTAGCCGTTGCAGTAAGAGCAAGAAAAGGAACGTTGGGCAGTTGTTCTCTCAATGATGAGATTCGCAAGTAGGCAGGGCGAAAATCGTAGCCCCATTGAGAGATACAATGAGCCTCATCAATGGCAACTAAATTAATTTTCATTTTTGCTAACCTTGCTTTGAAAAGGGGAGTTTCTAATCGCTCAGGTGAGACATAAAGAAATTTGAAGTTTCCATAAGCTGCATTATCTAAACCGATATCAATTTCTCTTTTACTCATCCCTGAAGTAATAGCAATTGCTTTAATTCCTTTTTTTCTTAAAGCATCAACTTGGTCTTGAATTAGAGCGATTAAAGGAGAGATGACTAAGCAAGTTCCCTCCTTAACCAAGGCAGGGATTTGAAAACAGATAGACTTACCACCTCCAGTTGGCAGTAAAGCAAGAGTATCCTTTCCTTCAAGCACAGATTCTATTATTTCTTCCTGCTTTTCTCTAAAGGATTTAAAACCCCAATGTAGGGCTAAAACTTTATGAATTGATTCCTTGTTAGACATCTACACATAAAAATAGCCGTTAATTTCTTAACGGCTATTTAATTAATTTATATACTACTTAGTTTGCTTTTCTAAAGATATATCGTGTAATAAATATTCCAGTTCCATCTCCTTTCCCTGCATCGCTTTCGACTCCACTAATCACAGTAAATAAATCCCACCCTTGTGCTGTCATGTCATTAAGCATAGAGGTAAAAAGTGCATCATTAGATGCTATGTTTTGAAAATTTATACCTACCGCACTGTAAAAGTTCAATATTTTTGTTTCATAAAGCTTGTTTATCTTGGCATCTGATCTCTTAACATCCTTTTGTTTTGACTTTTTACCATCGGTTCTCACTGTTCTAAAATTTTTATAATCCATTTCAGTATCCTCTTGAATAATCCTTGACCTGCCTAAACCTGCAGGCACTACAGATTCAATAGTCGTTACTACCTTATATTCATATTGAGCAAATAATGTACTTCCAACTACTATTAACAGGCTAAGTAATACTAACTTTTTCATTGTACTTTTTTTAATATTAAAGCACAAGAATAGCGATAAGTTTATTAAAACACATTCTAATTGGAAAACTTAATTTTGACTCTTCAATTTATTTTATGATTACTCAAAATCAAATTAAAGAATTAGCATCAAGAGCTGAAGCTCTAAAAGGATATTTAAATATTGAGGACAAAGAGATAGAAATTGCAGAAGATGAGCAAAGAACAGAGCTTCCTGAATTCTGGGATGAGCCTAAAGAAGCTGAAAAGTTTTTAAAACAACTTCGAAACAAGAAAATTTGGACAGATGGTTACCGGTCTGTTAAGACTGCAATTGAAGATTTAGAAGTCATTTATGATTTTTACAAAGAAGAAGGTGCATCTGAGGGTGAAGTAAATAGAGCTCAAAAGAAGGCCGAGGACGAAATAGAAGACCTTGAATTTAAGAATATGCTAAGTGCGGAAGAAGATTCTCTAAGCGCAGTCTTACAAATTTCTTCAGGCGCAGGAGGGACGGAAAGTTGCGACTGGGCTTCAATGCTTATGCGAATGTATTTGATGTGGGGCGAAAAGCACAATATGAAAATCCGCGAATTAGACCTTCAAAATGGTAGTGAAGCGGGTATTAAAACCGTTACACTAGAATTCGAAGGGGATTTTGCATTTGGGAATCTAAAAGGAGAAAATGGAGTTCACCGATTAGTAAGAATTTCCCCTTTTGATTCAAATGCCAAACGTCACACTTCATTTGCTTCTGTTTATGTTTACCCCTTAGTAGATGATACTATTGAAATAGAAATTAGCCCAGGAGATATTTCATGGGATACATTTCGTTCTGGAGGTGCTGGAGGACAAAATGTAAACAAAGTTGAAACAGGTGTTCGACTTCATCATAAACCATCGGGCATTATTGTTAATAATACAGAATCCAGGTCTCAGCTAGGCAATAAAGAGAAAGCGATGCAACTACTAAAGTCTCAATTATTTGAATTAGAGATGAGGAAAAAATTAGAAAAAAGAGCTGAAATTGAAGCTGAAAAAAAGAAAATTGAATGGGGTTCTCAGATTAGGAATTATGTAATGCACCCATATAAAATGGTCAAGGATGTTAGAACTAATTTTGAATCTTCTAATGTTGATTCCGTAATGGATGGGAATTTAGATCCATTCATTAAAAGCTATTTAATGGAATTTGGAAGGTCATAAAAACAACTTATTTAGCTCCAAATACTCCCTTTTTCTAGCTTAATTTCCTCCTTGAAGAAAAACCGTGTACTCTCTTCAAACGACTTAGTATAATCAGAAACAAAGAAATGGTGTGGTTCTCGATTTCCATCATTCAATAAATCTCTTGTGCTTAATAATTCTTTAACAAAATTGGCAACAATCTCTGCCGAATCAATTACCGCCACTTCTTGGTTATAATAATTTGCAATTTGTTTTTTAATAAGCGGGTAGTGAGTGCATGCTAATATTATACTATCAATATCTGATAAACGATTATCAGAAAGGTATGAGTTTATGACGGTTTGACTTATTTTATCATCAATAAACCCTTCTTCAATCATCGGACAAAGTAAAGGTGTTGCTAAAGATTTAACGATGGAATTTTTGGAAAAAGAATGAATACTATTTTTATAAATTCCAGTTTCTATGGTGCCTTTTGTCCCTATAACTCCAATCTTTTGGTACTCTTTGTGTCGTTTCAACAAATTGATAACTGGGTCTACTACATTTACAATAATAGCATTTCCATTGGCAGTTTCTTTTACCTCCGTAAGAGCTGTTGAAGAAGCTGTGTGGCAAGCAATCACTATTAGCTTACATTTTTTTTTAAGTAAAAACTTTGTAATCTCTGCTGAATAGTGCTTGATAGAATAAGCAGCTTTATCTCCATAAGGCAAATGAGCAGTATCTCCAAAATATACAATTTGTTCATTTGGAAGCTGGCTTCTGATTTCGTTCGCCACCGTTAACCCACCAATACCAGAGTCAAAGATGCCAATCGGATTATTTTTTAATAAGTTGTTTCCAGTTTCTTTCATAAAAAAAGCAGTTCTATTGAACTGCTTTTAAAATTATCTATTTTAGTTTGATTTTAAAGCAAACCTAACTTCTTTTTTACCATTGGCATAATATCATCTGAATCCTTTTTGTATAATAAAACTCCAACACCTGCATCGAAAATATAGGTATAGTTATTCTCTTTCGCAACGTCTTCTATTGCCGTTTTTGCTTTATCAATTAATGGCTTCAAAAGTGTTTCTTCTTTCGCTTGAAGGTCTTTTTGGGCTGATTGCTGAAATTTGCTTATTCTTTCTTCCAAATTAGTGATCTCAGAAATTTTATCTTGTTTAATAGCTTCCGTCATAGTTGCTTGCAAAGATTGGTAACTTTGAACCTTCGATTGATATTCTTTAGACATAGTAGCCAATTGGGCTTCTAATTCCTGAGCATATTTCTGAATATTGGCTTCTATAGAAGTTCTTTCAGGCATTGCTAATAATAGATCATTTGAGTTTATGTGACCTAATTTCTGTCCAAATACAGCCGTACTTAACAGTGTAGCTGCTATTAAAACGATATTTCTCATCTTCTTCATCTGCTTATTTATTTGTTTATTATTTAGTTTAAATTCTTGTTATCTATCCTCACTTGGATTGTATCCCATTCTTCTTAATACATCGTCACTCTTATCATATTTTGGATTCGAATAAACCATTGTTGCTTCTCCAGCTTTATCAAAAATAACAGAATATCTTCCAACATTTGCAGTTTCTTGAACTGCTTTATATATTTTTTCTTGAATTGGCTTCACAAGTTCCTTTCTCTTCTTGAAAAGCTTACCTTCTACACCAAATTTCTCTTTTTGAAAATTTCTAGCTTCCTGTTCTCTTACTATTATTTCCTCTTTTCTCTTATTTTTCATAGACTCTGTTAACAGAATCTCTTCAGCTTGATAATCTTGTCTTAGTTTCTCAATAGCTTCATATTTCTTCTCCACTTCCTTTTGCCATTGCTGTGACAATCCGTCAAGTTGTTTTTGTGCCTCTTTATATTCCGGAATTTTTGATAAAATGTATTCCGAATCAATAAAAGCAAATTTCTGTGCGTGGACAAAATTTGATGCAAAGAAAACTAAAAGTCCAAAGAAAATCTTTTTAAAATTCATATTAATTTTATTTTATTACCAACCTCCAATATTTCCTCCAATAGTAAAGTGAAATTCCGTTCTATCATTTGGATTTGTTCTCCCTGGAACTTCATCTATTCGATATCCCCAATCTAAACCAAGTAAACCAAAGAACGGCATGAAGATTCTAACTCCAAATCCTGCTGACCTTTTAACGTTAAATGGAGCAAACTGGCTAAAATCAAACCATGAATTACCTGCCTCTACAAAAGCTAGGCCATAAATTGTTGCACTTTGATTTAATGAGAATGGATACCTTATCTCCATAGTATATTTAGCTACCACAGTAGCACCGGTTGCTGGGGAAAGAACACGATCGTCATAGCCTCTAAGGGCGATGATTTCGCTACCGTCCAAATTAAACCCACTTAGACCATCTCCACCTAAGTAAAATCTTTCGAAAGGCGATTGGCCAAGTAGACCATTGTATGAGCCCAAATAGCCAAATCCAACTTTTGTATTTAAAACAAACTTCCTTTTTCCTCCAGTTAAAGGGGTGAACCAGGATGAATTAAATTTCCACTTATGAAACTCGATAAACTTATAGCGGTCTTGATTACCTAAATCACTATAAGAATCTTTTCCATCAAACAATGAATAAGGAGGAGTAAATTGTAAAGACACTGAAGTTTGAGACCCTTTTGTTGGGTATATTGGAGCATCAATTGAGTTTCTTGAGAACACCGTTTTAAAACTTAAGTTATTGGCAAAACCTGTTCCAAAAACAAAATTTCCCCAATTATTAAGATCGTAATACTGGTAACTGACTTCATTATATAAAGTAAAAAAGTCATCCGGCCATTTCAATCTCCTTCCTAACCCCACTGAAACACCATAAATACCAAGTGATTGCCTTGCAGGGTTAGCAATTTTGATTCCATTGGAAGTTGAGACATACTTATCAACTCCATTGGTTTGTCTCGAATAATAGGCACTTACGCTTAAGCTATTTGGCTTTCTCCCACCTAACCAAGGCTCAGTAAAAGAGATGTTATAAGATTGAAAAAACTGCCCATTTGTTTGAGCACGAATACTTAATCGTTGTCCATCCCCAGATGGAAGTGGTTTCCATGCATCTTTCTTGAAAAATTTTCTTCCAGAGAAATTATTAAATGTAACACCTAGACTTCCAACTATTCTACCTCCACCCCAGCCGCCTGAAAGTTCAATCTGATCTGACGGTTGCTCTTGCACAACATATTCAATATCTACAGTCCCACTGGCTTGATCTGGCACTGGATTTACACCAAACTGCTCTTGATTAAAATAACCTAATTGCAAAAGCTCTCGTTGCGACCTAATAATGTCATTTCTGCTGAATAAATCCCCGGGATTCGTTCTTAATTCCCTTCTTATGACATGATCATTCGTTTTTGTATTACCAACAATTGTTACTTCATCAATTCTTGCTTGCTTTCCTTCACGAAGTCTTATTTCAAAATCTATAGTGTCCCCTCTTATTTCTGTTTCAACAACATTCGGTTGAAAAAATAAATAGCCATCATCTAAATAGAGTGAACTTATATCTCTGCCTGCAGGATCTTGATAAATACGTTGATCAAATAAATCTTGATTAAATAAATCCCCTCTTTCTATTCCTAGTATCCTATTTAATTCATCATCTGTAAACTTTGTATTCCCAATCCATTTAATGCCTCCAAAATAATATTGTCTGCCTTCAATAATTCTAAGTTCAATAACAATCAGCTTTTTACTAACTTGATAAACAGTATCAAACTTTATTCTAGCATCACGGTACCCTTTTGCATTATATTTTGCTATAACATTTTTCTTGTCTGCTTCATAGTCATCCCTTATGAATTTGGATGGCTTGAAAATTCTTATAAACTTTTTCTGTTTTGTATTTTTCAAAGAACCCAAAATTGCCTTATCAGAAAGCTCACCATTACCCTCTAAAATAATGCTTTTTATTTTAACCTTCTCATTTTTACGGATAACAATTGTAAGAATTGTGCTATTTTTGATAACTGTATCCTTCTCTTCTATTACTTCAACTTCCGTATTAAAATAACCTTTGTCAACAAAGTACTTTCGAATTGTTCGTTTGGTGTTGCTTATTAGATTAGGTGTAATAACACTACCTCTTATTAACTGGATATCATCTCTTAATGATTCTTGTTTACCTTTCTTTATTCCCTTGAATCGGAACTTTGAAAGCCGAGGTCTTTCTTCTACATCGATGTTTAAGAAAACTACATCTCCTTTTACACCGGTGGCACTTATGGTTATATCAATAAATAATTTTTGATCCCATAAGTTTTGTATCGCGTTGGATACTTGATCACCAGGTATCTGAATCTCTTGACCAGTTTCCAAAGCTGCAATCGCTTTTAATGCGGAATGATCCAAGTTTTGAGTGCCGGTAACAGTAATATCTCCAATCGTATAAGTTCTAGGAGATGAGTAGTCTAAAGACATTAAAGCAGGGTCTATCGTTATTTGCCCAAAGGAATTAAAACAAATGGTTAAAATTAAAAAAGAAAGGACAAGTACGTGTCGACGATTCCTTATCATTGGCTTACTTGTTCGCTTGTTTTTCCAAATCTTCTTTCTCTTTTTTGATAATCTTCTATTGCTTTCCAAAGATGTTCTTTCCTAAAGTCTGGCCATAACAGTTCTGAAAAATACAATTCAGAATACGCTGCCTGCCATAAAAGGAAATTGCTTATTCTATATTCTCCACTAGTCCTAATAAGCAATTCAGGGTCTGGAATATCTTTGGTGCAAAGATACTTTTTGAAGGAGTCTTCATCTAATTCATTAGGATCAAATCCATTTGATTTAACATCAATTAACAGCGATTTTATAGCATTAAGAATTTCCCATCTTGAACTATAGCTTAAAGCAAGAACCAAAGTCATTCGGTCATTTTTAGAAGTCCTCTCTTTAGCCAATTTCAATTCAGCCTGGCATTTTTTAGGGAGGCTTTCCAAGTCCCCTATTGCATCCAATCGAATATTATTCTTATTTAAAGTTCTTGTTTCTTTTGCTATTGTACTTACGAGTAGCTGCATCAATGCAGTGACTTCAGCTTTTGGGCGATTCCAATTTTCTGTAGAGAAAGCATATAATGTCAAATACTTTACTCCAATCTCGGCTGCGCCTTCCGCTACACTCCTTACTGATTTCACACCATTGATGTGGCCAAAAACACGAGCTTTCCCGTTTTGCTTTGCCCAACGGCCATTACCGTCCATAATAACAGCAATATGTTTCGGTATATTATTGGTGTCTATTGTATTCGGAATGCTCATTAAGAAAATGTATTTATTGCCCGCAAAGATGCGATTAACTTAAAGAAATTAAAAATGGTAAACCGGACAAGATCCTTCATTTGTGATTTTATAGGTTAATGTAAACCCTGTTACAACAAACCAATCATTGTCGTAATTTTTGCCAAGTTCAAAAATTTCGTCAAATCTATTTGGAAGACCATCAATTGCATCATTAGATGTTTTTCTAAATCCCCATTCAACTCCCAAACTTACCTTACCTCCCATACTTAATTTCATCCCTGGTCCAAATGGAAGAGCAACAGAAGTTTTAGCTCTAGACTCACTCCCTTTTTTTTTTTTATTTTTAATTATTACATCTTGATCTACACGATAAACACTTAATCCAACAAAAAGGTAGGGAGTAAAGAAATGATCTTTATCACCTGTTCTATACGGTAGGAAATTAAACTCAATAGTGCCCGAAAATTCAGTCAATTTAGCCTCAAATGATGCATTTCTATTTTGGTTAAATTCAAAATCTACATTTTCATCTGCTGCGTTAAGTTTGGTTCTAACTAATGTTGCCTTTAGGCTATATCTTTTATTTAGGTTATATCTCAACACACCTCCATATGTTAGACTCCCAACTCCATTACCAACATGAGTCTTAGGGTTTAACTCTCCTAAATAATAAGACCGGCCTATGAATAAACCAAATTCAGTAGTTTTTCTTTGGGCTTTTGCTAAATGAATTAATGCAACAAAGGAGATTAGAAAAAAAAAAGATTTTTTCATCATTTCCTTTGAACGAAAGTATTTTGAAAATAGTATTAGAATTTTGATCGGCTCCTTTTTCTTTTAACAATTTTTCTAGAAATTGTTACCATTCCTGTCATGAATGAATCATTATCATCCGGATTTCCCCTTTGACCATTTGGCTCCACTTGAGTTCCTTTTTCATAACCGGAAATATCACCGATAGTTTGATAATAAATATTTCGATCGGATAAAGCTCCAGCTCGAACCGCCTGTGAATTGGAACTGCCTCCTTTGGCATCAATTAGCTGTTGCCTGCCATAATAGTTTCCACTTACATCATCAATGTAGTCTGTAAATACAGTTCGCATAGTAAACTCAAAATTAACCGACCAATACCGATCAAGTGACTTACCTATTCCTATTCCATAAGGAATTGTAAAAGATGTTCTTTGATATTTATCATCTTGACCAGGTAACCCTTGACCTTCGGTGCCGATTGGTTGTAAAGCAACCCAAGTGCCTTGGTACTCCGCTTTTGGATTGAAATACATAAATCCAATACCACCAAACAGGTAAACATCCATTTGAAAGCCTCTTCTTCCTCTTACACCTCTTAAATTATATAAATTCCCTCTAGCATTTTTGAGAATATAAAACTCAGCCAGTGCATTTACCTCAAAGAAACCAGTTCGAAAGCTTAAATTTCTTCCTTTTCTATATTTCTCATCTGTAAATGAGTCATCCCCTCTAAGAATTCCCCACTGTAAATTTGACCTAAGATAAAAGAAGTTATTAATCTGATATTTATAACCAATTAATAGCGAAGGCCTTGTTGCTGCTAAATCTAAATCAGCAATACCATTTCTACCAACAGTATTTCCTCCGCCCAATTCTCCTAAAAAGTTAGTTACACCACCACCAACAACAAGCTGTCTTCTATATCTTTTCCAACGCTGAGCCTCTACAATAGAAGGCAACAACATCATTGAAAGCAAGAAAATTAGAAATGCTTTTTTCATAATTCTGTTTCTACAAGTGACAAATATAATGAGATTTAATAAAGCAATGGTTATTAGGTAGATATTCTTAATAATTTCGCCTATCCAAACCCCAATTAAGCTTATTTCTTAAACTACTTAAGAACGATTGGCTCTCCAATTGAATTAATTTTATTTGATAGTCTGCCTTTTTAATGACTAGCCTCTCATCATTTTCTAGCTCCCTAGACCTAGAGTCAAGCGCTACTAAGCTTTTTCCGGCCCTGCTTTCAACGGTTATTGTTAGTTCAGATTGGTCATCAATAACAATAGGTCGTACATTAAGATTGTGAGGTGCAATCGGCGTAATTACAAAATTTCCACTTCCTGGCATTAAAATAGGCCCTCCACAACTTAGTGAATAAGCAGTTGATCCAGTCGCAGTCGAGATAATTAACCCATCTGTCCAATAAGAATTTAAATGTCGCCCATCTAAAGAAGTATGGATCGTAATCATTGATGAACTATCGCGTTTCATAATGGATATTTCATTCAGGGCATAATTATCTTCACCAAAGAGATTTGATTCACTTTCTAAGGTTAATAAACTTCGATTCTCATAGCCAAAATTTCTTTCATTCAAACTCTTTATTGCCAAAGGGATATCTGAGGTAGCGGTACTTGATAAAAACCCAAGTCTTCCTGTGTTTATGCCCAAAATGGGAATATTCTTTTGCCTTATTAATGAAATCGTGTCCAAAAATGTCCCATCCCCACCAATACTTAACATAAAATCAACATCTACAGATAACTCACTGTGAGATTGAAATATTTGATACGGTAGATTAAATTTAATTTGATTCCTTTCAGCTTCATCAAAAAACTTTTTATGAACTAAAACGAATGCACCAACATTTTTTAATTCTTGGATTAGAATTTCAATATCAACTTTATGAGATTGATCGATTTTTATGCCATAAATTGCAATTCTCATACTTTACTAGATTGGTGCTACAAAATGAATAAAAAAACCGCTCTCTCCAAATTTGTTTATAGAAATTTCTGAACGAATTACGATATCATAATAACTGACAAAATCGAGGCTAATTCCACTGCCATATTGCAGGTCGTTGGCTAAATTATTCTCAACAAACCCATTATTGTCTTGCACATAACCAAAATCAGTAAAAAGTCCAAGATAAAACGCATAGTGGAACTTACCAAATCTATCACTCAAATTCCCCAGGCCTACACTTCTTGGTTTTACTAATTGGTATCTAATTTGAGCCTTTGCTAAACCGATATTCTGTCCATCAATTACATAATATTCATAAGACCTAATCGAAAATGAATTATAACCTAAACCATTTTGCAAAAGATATGGTTGATCATTATTGGCTGCTACAACTCCTCGAAAAC
>CAYPJC010000004.1:18925-24174 GCA_964410855.1 uncultured Flavobacteriales bacterium
TAAGGGAATGAATTTTTTAATTTGAACCTGAAAATTTGTTAAATCAACTGCGTCTTCAAACAATCCAAGTCCATATTTTTTTACACTAAAATTAAAATAGTGCCCTTTTAAAGGATAATTCCTAGAGTCTCTTTTATCATTTACAAAACTATAAAATAGACTAATGAATTCACTTTTATTTGAACCAAAACCTAGATAATTGGGGTTTAACAATACAACTGAATCAACAACTGTGTTATAGTCATATTCAAGACCAAAGGTATGGGTGTTAAATATTTTTTTTCGCAGCCTATAAGCTATTCCCGCAGAATAATTCCTTAACGCATCATTATTTTCATCCTTATACTGCAGCCGCTCATTACCAAGAGTATTATAAACTATTTGATTTCTTCTATTGTATGAAAAACTAAAACTTAAGCCAGATTGCTGTTTTTTATCAATATAAGGTATATCATATTTGAGTCGATAACTCTCTGTGAATCCATACTTTGCTGTAAGACTTAATTTCTCATTTCTCCCTCTAAAATTTCTATGAGTAACATATAATCCATAATTTATTCTAGAGAAGTCTTTATCTCGCCACCAAGTATTAAAGTTATTGTCATCAATTTCAAAAATTGGCAATGGGAATATATACCATCTTTCTGTTAAATTAATAATAAGATTTACAGATACGCTATCAATCATTGCTATATCAATCTTAACAAAATTGAATAAAGAGGTATTAAAGAGGTTCTTCCTTGATTGTTCAAGAGCAGCAATAAATTGGTCATTAACCAACGTATCGCCAACCTCAAATATTAACTCTCTGTATATGATTTTCGCTTTTGTAATTTTATTACCCAAAAGCTGCACCTGATTAATCACCTTTACAGAACTAGAAGAAAAAGCACTGTCCTTTACAGTAGGATCAATTTTGTATGCCTGAGAAAAAACAGAACATAGTAGAAAACTAAAAAAGCTAAAGAAGAAGAACTTCTTCATTACATATTTAGATAGTGAATAAAGGCATCATACCTTTTCTTCAATTCATCTCCAGCTTCACTCTTATGGAAAGATGCAGCAATCGTGTAATTATATCTTTCAAAAGTCTGGATAATTGCAGATAAATCAGTTTTATTAATCTTAATGGTTACATCCATTTTTGTAGAATCTTCATGAGTATGAATATAGGAACTTAGAATCTTAGCCTCATTGCTTTCTACAATAGATGCGATTTCAGACAAAGAATAATCATTAACATTTAGCTCCAATTGCAAAATCCCACCAATATCCTTAATTGCAGCAAGACTTGAAATACTTTCAATTAAAATAGGTAATGAAATTACGCCTAAGTAATTTCCTTCATCATCAAGAATTGGAATTAAGCTTAATTTTAAATTAGATATCTTTTGAAGAACTTCATAAATGTGCTCATATTGGTTCACTGAAACTCTCTCAAGTGAAAGCTTATGGTTTCCAATTGGTGCCTCAGGATCGTTTAAATCTAATATATCACTTTCACTAATTAATCCTAAAAACTTAGAATTATTTACGATCGGTAATTCTGTTAATTTAAAATCTTCCATCCAATGAAGAGCAGTGCTTCCTGTATCAGAAGTTTTTAAAGGCGGAATTTCATCGCTTATTAAGTTAATTGCTAACATTCTATAGCTTTTTTATATCTTATAATTAAGCCTAATTTTGGTCTCTTTCACACAATATTACATAAATATTCATGACTAGATTAAGTGTAAATGTCAACAAAATTGCTACGTTGAGAAATGCTAGAGGAGGGAACACTCCTAACTTAATTAAAGTTGCTTCAGATTGCGAAAAATTTGGAGCTCAAGGAATAACGGTTCACCCTAGACCAGATGAGAGACATATTCGCTATAAAGATGTTTATGAACTAAAAGAAATCGTTTCAACAGAGTTTAATATTGAAGGTTACCCCAATGAAAAGTTTATTAAACTAGTTCTTGATGTCAAACCAGATCAGGTGACCTTAGTTCCTGACCCACCAGGGGTTTTAACATCAAATTCAGGTTGGGATGCAATCAACAAAAAACAATACCTAAAAGAAATAATCGGAAAATTTAAAGCCAACGGCATTCGCACTTCAATTTTCATAGAAACAAATCCAAAACAAATTAGAGCGGCTGCAGAAACCGGAACAGACAGAATTGAACTTTATACTGGTCCATATGCTGAGCAATTTCAGAATAATTCAACGGCAGCAGTTGAAGCATTTAAAAACGCAGCTCTTTTGGCTCATGACATAGGCTTGGGCATTAATGCGGGACATGATCTTGATCTTGACAACTTGTCCTTTTTTAAGAGAAACGTTCCTCATCTTGCCGAGGTATCAATTGGCCATGCTCTTATTTCAGATTCACTATATTTTGGATTAGAAAACACCATTCAATTCTATTTAAGAGAATTAACTTAAATCATGCAATTAAATTACAAAAAGTTAGGGTCAGGTAAACCAATTATAGTTTTGCACGGCCTTTTTGGATCATTAGACAACTGGATGACTTTAGGGAAAAATTGGTCTTCAGAATTTGAAATATGGTTAGTCGATCAACGCAATCACGGTCAATCTCCACACTCAAATGAATTTTCTTATCAATTAATGTCTGAAGATTTAAACAATTTCATTGATCGTCATAATATTTCTAACCCGACTATCCTTGGTCATTCGATGGGTGGAAAAACGGCTATGGAATTTGCTTTAAATCATCCGGAAAAATTGAAAAACTTAATAGTTGTTGATATTGCTCCCGTAAAATACAAGGTACATCATTATGAAATAATTGCCGCGTTGGAGAGTGTAGATATTTCTTCTATAAGCAGCAGAAAAGAGGCAGATGAAATTTTAGCAAAAACCATATCAGAATTTGGAGTAAGACAGTTCCTACTTAAGAATCTTTATTGGAAGGAAAAAAATCAATTGGATTGGAGATTTAATCTAGAAAGTATAACGAAAGAAATTATTCCAATTAGTTCTTGGAACGTTAGTGAAAAAGAGTTTAGTAAAGAAACGCTGTTTATTAAAGGTGAAAACTCAGATTACATACAATTGAATTATACAACTGAAATTAGCAAAAGATTTCCTAACTACAGGCTGGAAATTATTAAAGACTCGGGGCATTGGATTCACGCTGAAAATCCAGCTAAATTTTCAGAAATTGTCCTCAATTTTATGAAACATTAAGTGGTGTAGAGTATAAAAATAGACTCAGTATTCACTATTTTTACTTCTTTGATAATGATATGCCAAAAAAACTAGTCATCATACCTACTTATAATGAACTGGAAAATATTCAAAAGATAATATCAAAAGTATTTTCTTTAGAAGAAGATTTCGATATTCTTGTGGTAGACGATGGTTCTCCGGATGGGACAGCTCAGATTGTTAAAAGCATTCAGGAAGAACATAAAAACAAACTCTTTATTGAAGAAAGATCGGGCAAACTAGGCCTGGGAACGGCCATATTCACGGTTTTAATTGGGGCATTGCAAGGGAGTATGATTATATGTTTGAAATGGATGCTGATTTCAGCCATAACCCTGAAGATTTAATAAAACTTTATAATGCTTGCGAAGTAGAAGGTGCTGATTTAGCAATAGGCTCACGATATAAAACAGGAGTAAATGTTGTTAATTGGCCTATGGGGAGAGTTCTAATGTCCTATTATGCTTCAGTATATGTTAGATGGATTACGGGAATGCCATTTAGAGACTCTACAGCAGGGTTTAAATGTTATAAGAGAAGAGTGTTAGAAGAAATTGGACTAGAAAAAATACGGTTTAAAGGATATGCTTTTCAAATAGAAATGAAATTTAGAGCTTGGAAGATGGGCTTTAAGGTTGTGGAGGTTCCAATTATATTTACAGACAGGGAAGAAGGAACTAGTAAAATGAGTGGAGGAATTTTTAAAGAAGCATTTTTTGGTGTGATTTTTCTAAGACTATCTTCCATTTTTTGGAAAAACAAAAAAACTAATTAATGAATTCCATATTAATTCAAGGAGCCACCTTAATCAATGAGGGCAATATTTTTGAAGCAGATTTAAGAATTTCTAACGACCGAATCGAAGAAATAAATAAATCAGGTTTAAACGCCAAGATAAATGAAACCGTTATTGATGCTAGAGGTTTATACTTAATCCCAGGCATGATAGACGATCAGGTTCATTTTAGAGAGCCTGGACTTACCCATAAAGCAGAAATATATACAGAAGCAAAAGCAGCAGTGGCTGGAGGAATTACTTCCTTTATGGAAATGCCGAATACAATTCCAAATGCACTAACGCAAGAATTACTTGAGGACAAATATGAATTGGGAAGAAATAAATCACTTGCTAATTATTCTTTTTTCATGGGTGCCTCCAATGATAATTTGGAAGAAGTCTTAAAAACTGACGAGAAAAAAGTTTGTGGGGTTAAAGTGTTTATGGGATCCTCCACCGGAAATATGCTGGTTGATGAAGAAATGACCTTAGATGGGATTTTTAGAAATTGCCCCATGTTAATTGCTACTCATTGCGAAGATGAAGCTACGATTAGAAAAAATTTAGCCTTAGCAAAAGCTAAGTTTGGAGAAGATATCCCCATTGAACAACATCCCATAATTAGAAATGAGGAAGCATGTTATAAGTCATCCTCAAAAGCTGTTGAATTAGCAAAGAAACATAATAGCAGACTTCATGTCTTACATATCTCTACTGAGAAAGAACTTAGTCTTTTCTCCAATAAAATTCCATTAAGTGAAAAAAGAATAACTGCTGAAGCATGTATTCATCACCTTTGGTTTTCACAAGAAGATTATAAAGAGAAACAATCTTTTATCAAATGGAATCCTGCCGTAAAAAAGGCCTCTGACAGACATGCAATTCAGCAGGCTGTGATTAACAATGTTATTGACGTAATAGCAACAGACCATGCGCCTCATACTCGATCTGAAAAAAATAATAAATACTTGAGTGCGCCAAGCGGTGGACCACTGGTGCAACATGCATTAAACGCCTTATTTGAACTCTACAAAAAAGATATTTTTAGTCTTACCCAAATTGTTGAAAAAACCAGCCACTCATTAGCTGAATGTTTTCAAATAAAAGATAGAGGGTATTTACGTGAGGGGTATTTTGCAGATTTAGTGTTAGTAGATTTAAATGGCATTCAAGAGGTAACAACTGATAATATTCTATCTAAATGTAAATGGTCTCCTTTTGAAGGCGAAACTTTTCATTCAAGAATCAAAA
>CAYPJC010000004.1:24199-24420 GCA_964410855.1 uncultured Flavobacteriales bacterium
GTCATTTGGCATATGATGATGGGAAATTCGATGAAAGCAGAAAAGGGGAAAGAATGCAATTTAACAGATAAGTAACCATATGACCAAGAAAATTTTTGTCATACTTTTTGGATTTTTACTTTTTTCGTGTTCCTCTGAAAAGAAGCGGCCTGAAAATATCTGGGACGAGGAGCACTTTGCGGATGTTTTAACAGAAGTTCAAATAGCGGAATCAATAATAA
>CAYPJC010000005.1:0-12970 GCA_964410855.1 uncultured Flavobacteriales bacterium
TTTAATCTTGGTGGATATTCAACAAATGAC
Organism: uncultured Flavobacteriales bacterium; assembly: GCA_964410855.1. Classification (GTDB taxonomy): domain Bacteria; phylum Bacteroidota; class Bacteroidia; order Flavobacteriales_E; family Vicingaceae; genus JAVJQS01. The sequence goes on from CAYPJC010000005.1 coordinate 31, forward strand.
ACCAACTTTAAGACAGTCAACATTTACAGTTTTTCATCACAATCATGGAAACATGTTAGTAAACGATTAGACTCATGGATTTTGAAAGGTAAAGTAAATGATTATTATGAGACAGTATTTTCAGAAATGGTAGCAGATGGTAGTCTAAATTTTGAATGTGTTTACTTTGATAGTGATCTTTGGTACGAAATAGATACCATAGAAGATTTGCGCGAATGTGAAAAGGTTATGTTGCATACAAAACAACCATTATCAGCAGTAGTTTAATCGCAGGGCGATAGCCAAAAAGGGTTTAATTTCCCGGCGCTTGAGTCGAAATAAAAAGGGAATTTCAATTTAATACCTCGTGCCCTTGAGTCGAGGTAGTTGATTAAAAATAATATTTTGAATAAAGTCTATAAGAACATCCCAAACATTGTCTCTATTTTTGGTGTTCTACCCTTGGTAATACTATTTTCAGACAATGGCTTCTTGTACATAATCCCTTTGATAATCTATAACAATATCATGGATGATCTAGATGGTATTCTTGCTATAAAACTAGATGCCAAAAGTGAATTTGGGGCTCGGATGGACAATGTATGTGATGCAGTGTCTCATACCATTATTGTTATGTTTGTTGGGTTACACTATGGTATCGTTTGTGGTATTATAGGTTTAATCGCTGTTGCTGCAATTTTGATACGATCAGTAGCAAGGCTTGACCCTGCTCTTACAAAATCAGCAGGCTCACCTACTAATGAACTTATTCGTCACACTTTATTTGCGCTTCTATTAGCAGATTTATTTAGTTTCGATCCTACATGGACCTTAATTGTCATATTTCTAACAAACTCAATAACTATGTTTGTGCCTTACCCTATGCCTTATTTGATTAGAAGTATGACCAAAAGTGCCACAGCAATATTGTTGGTTAATCTCTCGCTTATTTTGGCTTGGTTGGTTCCATACACTGCTCCTGTAATTGCAGCTGGATTTATCTTTTCTTATCTCTATTCTCTTATTAAAGTAATAATAGACCGCAAAAAGTAAACCTGGCACACTCCAAGCAATTCCACAACAAAATTTTACGAATATTCGTATTGGCCTGATTTATAAAGGATAGAAAGAATGTTACTAATACTGCTTAAAGTATATTTATTTCTTGACTCAATCTCAATCTATTTAGGACTGATCCTTTAATGGCACGGGGTAGATGGTAATTAAGCCTATTGGCTCAATAAGGGCCAACGAATTTCTGAGGAAAACTTGTAGAGTACGCTATAGCCTTAGGTCAATACTTTTAGCATCCAAATGCCACAGTTCTCATGTCCTGAATTGCCTAATGAATGGTCAAGGGATTTAAAACCATAACGCTCATAAAGCTTTACTGCATTAGCAAATTTTGCTTGACTTTCTATGTATAAATGGGAATAGCCTAATTTTTTTGATTCTTCTATGCTTTTTTCAAAAAGAGCTTTCCCTATGCCTTTATCTCGCGCTTCTTTGGCTAAGTAGAATTTAACAAGTTCAGCATAATTATCATCAAGGCCCTCAGTAGGGTATATGCCACAGCATCCTACTATTGTTTCATTTTCTAGAGCGGCAAAACAACAGCTATTTTTTTTCGCACTAAAAAGTTCATATAACTTGTCAGTAGTTGGGTCTGAGTAAACTGTTCCTGTTTTTGGCGCATCAAACTCGATAAAAGCATTACGAATTATAGTTGCTAGATAGGGATTGTCAGAGGGTTCAATTCGGCGAATTTTATAAGTCATTATAACACTAAAATAAACCCAATCACAAAGCCTACTGCAAATGAGGTCCAGAATATTGCTTGATTTCTTTTTTTGTCTTGTTTAACTCTGTCCATCGTTTCATAGGAGTCATACTCCCCTGATTCTTGAACTTTGACAGCTAATGAATCCGAATGAATCCTGTATATATCAGCCGTGCATTGATAACAGGAGCTTGCGAAACTTGGTCTTTTTTCTTCGATTATATTTATTAGATTTCCACCAATTGAACATGCTTCTTTCTTAAGGATTGCAATAGCATCTAGTTCGTTGCATGAAGTTGAGAATCCTGAATCCTTTAACTTTATTGAGCCTAGCTTTTCATACTGTTTGCCAATAATAGAATCGTTTTTTTGAATAACAACATCACATGTGGTTGAGAGATCAAGTGGTTTTTCAGAATAACCAATTCGGTTAACTTTGTGCGAACAGCTGTTCAGTAAAAACAAAACAGCTATTGAGGTAGAAACTAGAGTGCTCTTATTCATAATCTACTTAACTAAAAACTTATGTGTACTTACAATTTCTTCTGAAAAGTACAATTTTGCGTAATAGGTTCCTTTTGGAAATTGCTTTAAATCAATTCGCAGCTTTTTACTATTAATGTCTTCTGCAAAATAAATTTTACCAGTTTTGTCAGCAATCATCAATTTTTGAATGGGGATTTTCGTAGAAATTCGAATTTCATTTTTTCCTGACATTGGACTAATTTCAGATAGATCCTCAGCATCATCCTCGATAACAAAAGATTGGCAATCAAGTTTATTAATCCGTTTCCAAATATTATTATTAAAAAATATCGGTGTAGAACCGTTTCCTAGCTCTGGCTGATTCCCAAAACGAACCCACACTAATCCTTCTGATGGTACCACATTTATTAATTGACCACCTTTTCCGATTGCAGCATACATATCTGAAGGAGCATATGGATTTAACTCTCCGCTAAATAAATTTGATTCATAGGGAATTTGATACCCTTCATTGCCGTTTACCCATGTTAAAAACCCATAAGCTGGATTGAGGGCTTGGCTAGAAGTTGTCATATCTTTAAAAAACTCATTATCTGAAATGAGCTCTTTTTTATTCCATTTTCCTTCTGCTAACAGAAATAGTCCAAATCTTGCGGCAGCTCTAAGATTGCTATTATATGTTTTCTCTTTAGTAAATGAGCCTCCCATTCCTATATCTCCCCTCAAATAACTAAATGTAAATTGATTCAGGGATTTATCACAAGCACCTAGCAAAATTTGCTCCAAAATTTTATTATTTTCTCCTTGATAAATCCATTCTTGACCAACATCAGATTGAAACTTAAAACAATTACTTTTTTTACAATCCTTTCCTCTTGGCTTATATTCAAGACCTGTAGCCATTTTTAAATGATCTCTTACTTTGATGGAAGCTTCATTTTCTTGATTTAGACCAGACCATCCTTCATTTAAATATTCTTGACTCGATTTTTCTATTGAAAGCAATTCATTAGACTGAGCGATTCCAAATAATGTGGCTGTTAAAGTTGAGCTAGCTCCTTGCCAATTCCAAGAACTATCTTTTGTAAAAGACCCAAAATATTTTTCTAAAACAATTCTTCCATCTTTAAGAAGGATAAATGCTTTGGTGTTATTGGATTCTAAATAATTATATAAGGAGTCTATTTCTGGCTTGCAGAAATTTTGGCTGCTAGGTGAGATTTTTTCCCAAAATTGATTGAAGTTTTGCGGAAAATATAGGTTCTGTGCTATCACAGGAAAAATACTAAGATTGAATATGAGAAGTAGTAAAATTCGAGTAATCATCAATATCTTTTTAATAGCAATCTAAATTAAGCGTCTTAAGGTCAAATATAGTGCTTTGAACGTTAATTTTTGTCTTAAGCTAGATTATCCCTTTTTTAGAAGTCCTACCCAAATCGTAGGCCAACAAAATAAAATTGGCAAGCCTTCTTCCAATGGCAAAACACTCAAAGCCGCTCACTACCAAGACCAACCAAAACCAGTAGTGAATACATAATCTGTTTCATTTCCCGCAATTGCTGGCTGATTATCGTAGTTAATAGTTATACCAGCTCGTATGTAAAAATCTTTTAGAAGGAAATCATCATACTTGGCATCAAAGCGAATATCTGATCTCCATCTTCCTTGCTCTGTTATACTTGGGAAGGCAACTGCAGAGGTGTATAAGTTGAAATCTCCAATATCAAATAAGTTGACTTCAACGCCAAAATATCCCTCCCAAGATTCTTTGTCGGGAGTTTCGTTCGTAAAACGTTCTATATTTGACCCTGCACCCACACTAACCCCAATATATGCTTCATTGGTATGGAGTAAGTACTTTCCTAAACCACCTTTAAAATTCGAACGCAAGTCAATGGCTTGTTCGGTATTGGATAGAAATGTAATATCGATTATGAAGTAGTAGTCATTTTGTAAAAAATATTTAAAATTAGAGCCTCCATCATTCCTTTCAATATTTGAAACAGAGTCTTGACTTGTAAATAAAGAGTTGTAATACAGGTCTAAAGACCATAGGCTAGTGAGATACCCTATACGGCTATTAGAGGTAAATTGTCTTTGATTATTTGCTTTTGATATAGTAACTCCTACATCAATACTTGCGCTTAGCCTGCTTAAAAAAGTGTCATCTAAACTATTAATATATACAATATCTTCAGGCTTTACATGAATAGTGTCCCCCTGGATTCTTACCAGCAATCCTCCATCTTCAACACCAAATAATATAATTTTCCCATCACCTGTTGAATGAATTGATGCGGTAACTCTTTTTCCATCACTTAAGGAAATCAAAAATTTATTTGGAGAGTATAATTTTTTAATACCACCCCATTCAATCTCGAAATCTTTATCTGAATAGTCGGTTTCAATTTTAAGCACTCCTTTAGTCATCCCTTTAATCTCTCCAATAATAACATCCCCATTTTTTAGTGTTAAAGAATCATTTTGTGCAAACAATGAGCATGAGAAAGAAAGTGTAAGCAAAAGATAAGTTAATTTTCTTATCATAATTAATTTAGAGAATAGCTTCAACTGAAAATCGTTTTATTAGTCTTTAGAAATTATTTTACTCTAAACCTGAACGATTAGACATTTGTGATTCTTCCCAAAGATTAAGATATGCTTTCTTCATTCGTTTGGTATATTTTTTATTTCGAATAAACTCCTTTTTCTTGGTATCATAAGAAACCAAGCCAACAGGAAAATCTAAGATTGATGTATTTACACCTTCTAGTTCTATTTCTTTAAAAATGTCGATGTCAAATTGATATTTTGGAACAGTTTTTAAATCTGCTGGAATGTGGCTGTCAAATATAAATCGCTTAGCATGATGTTCTGGTGCCGAAATTTCAATGGTTAACTCAGAGTTGATAGGAATGTTAGTTCTAAATCGATTTGATGAACGGGCTTTCACCGTTTTAATTAATAGGTTGTTGGAATAGATTTTAATGACAACTCCTTTAACGCGATCTTGATTATTATAAACCATACCAGTTAATTGTATGCTGTCTTTAGAAGGTCCATTTTTTGAAGCCTTCAAAAGAAGAGAGCTTGATAATAATAGAGAAACTAGAAGAAAAGTGAGAACCTTTTTCATTTCACTCTTATTTTTTGATTTTTGAAATTATCTATTCTGAGTATTTACTCCTCCAAAGTACGGATTTAATCGGTCTCTCATTTCTTTTCCAAACTCTTCTTGCGGATAAAGCTGGTTTGTAATTACGACCAATCGATTCAAAATTGCAACAGCTTGCTGTTGATCACTTTTTATAGTTTGAGCGAATTTTGGTTCTAAGCTTCTATAATACAATAGATCACCTTCGTAAATATCGGCTAATCGTCTAACCACTTTATTTCCTTTTTCAAATTCCCCAAGAGCGTAATAGTTTTCAGCTAGATACATTACAAAAACATCGTAAGGAACATTTTTCTCAGGCATTACTTCAAAAGCTTTATCAATCACTTCTAATGCCTTCTCGTGTTTGTTTTCTGCAATTAATTTATCAGCTAATCTTGAAAAAGTAATTCTCAAGCTCATGGTCATTCTTCGATTGGTTTCATCCATATAGATGTCATTTACATCCATACCACCCCAATAAAAATCATTCATTAAACGATCGTATAATATATCCGAATTAACATATCCTGGATTACTATCGCTTTTATCTTTTTTACGGATTGGTACTAATCTATAGGCCATTCCTTCTGCTCTGAAATAATTTTCCAAGCCGATGTAACTAGCCAATCCTGTTGTGCTAGCAAAATATATAGGTCTCTCCCAGTTGTTAGTGGCTAATATATCTAGGATTGTTAAATCATTTTTCAGCACAAAGTTTTTCTTTATTTCCCATTTAATTTCAGAAACAATTTCATCAGCCATTGCTAAAGGAACAGTTCCGTTAGCTAATACTTTTTCTTTGTCTACTTTAATTTTTAACTTTCTGGAAGGAATGTAATCGATCTTCCTTCCATTTCCAACTGATACTTGAGTTTGAGTATTATTGCTATTTACAAAATCAATTAAATCATCCACATCAATGTGGCCTTTGATCTGCTTTCTTTCATAAACAGGTAAGTAGTCATTGGTTCCTTGTCTTATTTTTTTCTCAGGAAGAGTTAAAGGTATTGGGTCCGAATCATATGCTTTTAATCGCATTTGATTGATATACCAATCGGTATTTAAAAGGCTGAGATTAATTACTCTTACATCAGTTCTATATTCTTCTACTTCCTGCACATACCAAAGTGGGAAAGTGTCATTGTCACCATTTGTAAATAGTATTGCGTTAGGTGCGCATGATGCCAAATAGTTCTTTGCAAAATCTCTACCAGTATATCTGCCTGCTCTTGTATGGTCATCCCAGTTTTCGGAAGCCATTAACGCAGGAACCATTATTAAGCTTGCAAGACTGACTCCAATGGCAATCAATTTATTTGGTTTTTGTCTACTGATTATATCGAATAGAGCGTAAACGCCTAAGCCAATCCAAATAGCAAACGCATAAAATGAGGCGGCATATGCATAGTCACGTTCCCTGGGTTGAAGGGGGTATTGATTTAGGTAAAGTACAATTGCTGCACCTGTAAAAAAGAATAGCAATAGTACTATAGATCCGTCTTTTTTATCTTTACTAAACTGAAAGAACAATCCTATTAATCCAAGAATAAAAGGCAGCATGTAATATTTGTTATTTGCCTTGCTTTCCGAAATGAATTCAGGAAGTTGACTCTGGTTTCCCAGCCTCATCTCATCAATAAATGGAATTCCTGAAATCCAGTTACCTTGCGAAACTTTGCCGTGTCCTTGAATATCATTCTGACGACCTGAAAAATTCCACATAAAGTATCTAAAATACATCCATCCAAACTGATATCGGAATAAGTAAGTCATGTTTTCGCCAAAAGTTGGAGCATTTATCACTTTGGTTTCACCATTTGAATTTTGATAACGAATTGGCTTTCCTTTGAAGTTTGACCATTTTTTATATTGGCTTTTATGCCTAGATTCTGAACTCCACATTCTAGGAAGCAGAGTTAAAAAACGACTATCGTAATTTGGGATTGAATTCTTTCTCGTGTCAGTTATTATATACTTTCCTGATTCTTTATCTTGAAAATAGACTGGCGAACCATCCTTAAATGGGGTTTTTACATCTTGAGGTGTGTTAAAAGATTGACCATTAAAGAGCGGTCTGCTTCCATATTGTTCTCGATTTAAGTATGATAAAAAGGTAAATACATTTTCAGGATTGTTTTCATCCATCGGGGTATTTGCATTTGAACGAATCAAAATAACCGCAAATGTTGAATACCCAAGTAAGATAGCTGAAAAGCAAAGTAGAATTGTGTTTAAAACTACTTTTTTCTGAAGATGGGTTTTGTAGATTCCAAATGAAACGAGCGCTACGAGTAAGAATAAGTAGATAAAGAATCCTGAATTAAAAGGCAGCCCAAAAGAATTTGTAAAAAGAAGTTCAAATTTTGAAGCGATGATTATTGCTCCCGGTATTATTCCATATTGAATGGTAGCTAGAATAATGATTGATAAAGCCAAGGCTAAGCCAATTCCTTTAGGTGTTGGAGTGTTCTTTTTGAAATAATAAACCAATACAATTGCAGGAATTGCTAGAAGGTTCAATAAGTGAACACCAATAGAAAGTCCCATTAAGTAGGCTATGAAAATAATCCATTTTAAATTATGAGGTTCATCTGCTGCACCTTCCCATTTCATAATGGCCCAAAACACTACTGCTGTAAAAAGAGCCGATAAGGCATAAACTTCGCCTTCAACTGCTGAAAACCAGAATGAATCACTAAATGTGTATGCCAAAGCACCCACTAAACCACTCCCAATTACGGCATAAAGTTTAGCATCAGTAAGTTCGCCTGATTTTTTTGCCAATTTTTTACCAAAAGCAGTTATGGTCCAAAACAAGAATAAAATAGTAAATGAGCTCGCTAATCCTGAAAGCACATTGATCATCATAGCTGCGTTTTCAGGATTTCCAAACAAGCTAAAAAATCGTGCAAGCATCATGAAGAGAGGCGCTCCTGGAGGGTGACCAACTTCTAGTTTATAAGCTGTTGCAATAAACTCCCCACAATCCCAAAAGCTGGCCGTTGGCTCTATTGTAAGCATATAAACAATGGTTGCTATAAGCCAGCTAATCCAACCGAAACTAAGATTTAACTTTCTAAAATTTGTCATGCCTTTATTTTGTGTAGAAAAAAGTGATAAGCTGCGAATTTAGAAAAACTAGTCCAATTGAAGATAAATTCTTTCTTAACATTACATAAAATGTTTGGTATTTTTTTTTTACTTTTGTTTTTTCAATTAAAAAATTGTCCGATAGTGTAACTGGCAACACGTCTGTTTTTGGTACAGAAGAGTCTAGGTTCGAGCCCTAGTCGGACAACAAAAGCCTCCATTAATTGGAGGCTTTTTTATTACTTATGCTCCATCTTCACTAGTTACCAAAGGTTTGATGAAGAGGTCTTGATAAGTCCTAATCAAAACTGGTAACATTTAATAGTATTGGTAACAGATTTGGTAACATATCTCTCTAGCCTAATTATCTATTTCGCCAAATCATGCAAGGTCCGTTCAATCTCCGTTGGCCCCTTAGCATTTGCCTTTATGATTTTCCCTTCATTGTCAATCAAATAATAAGTAGGGACAGTTCTTACATCATACTTTTCTTTAAGTTCAAAATCTTCACCATAATGAAGAAATGACCAAGAATAGTTATTTCGCTTCTTTACCTCTTTAAAAATAGTAGAATCCTTATCTAGATTAATGCTTACAAAATTTATTTTGTCTCCATATTTTTGATGTAGCGCTTCCATCACTTTCAACTCCCTTAAGCTAGGAATTGACCAGTTCGCCCAAAAGTTTAAGTAGATTGGCTTTCCCTGAAAATCCTCAAGGCTAACCGTTTTTCCCATTTCATTTTTTAAAACAAATAGAGGAGCTTTTCCGCCTTTCTTAAACTGGGTTAATTGACTAATTACTTGTTTAGCAATATTTTTAGACTCAGTTGTTGATCCATTCTTTTGAATTTGGGATAATAATTCTAGACTACTTTTTTGGTTGATTGTTTTAGAATGATATACTTCAAAAAGACCGTTAATTAGATAAAGTTCAGCAAGACTGATGTTTTTAAACCTTTTAAGTTGACTAAGCTGCTTCAAGCTTTTATTCAAATCGTTATCGATCATAATGGCATGAAGTAACTGATTAGCTTCCTTTTTGAGCGTTAATGATTCAAAATCCTGTTGATAGAATTGTTTAAAAAAATTCATGTACTCTTTGTTCGAATACAAAACAGGCTGATTATCCAGGTATTTCTTAAAAAGAGATTCTTTTGGGTTGTTGTTAATGTCTTGTAAGTTGGCTAAAGCATATTTAATATAATTTTTAACGAATTCGTTTTTTTCTAATTCGTTCGTTTCTTCCCATTTTTTTGAAAAGGCGCTAATTTGTTTTCCGGCAGCTTTAATTACAAATTGCCTGTAATTATTTGCAAAAAAATCTTGGTACGACTGATTGAACGTTTTAATCTTTAAATTGATGTTGCTTGAGTTGGGAAAAGGGAATGTCAAGTCTAAGAGCTGATTATAAGCTTGTCCATTATTTTTTGACGCATCATAGCTCAGCGCTACATTGTAAACCTTTCCTGGTTCAGCAAATAGGGTAGTTTCCTTATCTTCTAATCGAATAATTATTTGAGTCGTTTCTTGAATGTCAAATACAAGTTTGAACTTGGAGTCATCGATTGTTGTTTTATCGAGATATATTTTTTTAAAAGTAATATAGTCGGTATAGCTTGCTGCTCTAATTATTTCCCCATTAAATCCTTTTAAGTCACCATTGATTACAGTTTCTGAAGAATGCAGACTTGTCCAACTAACAATAGCGAAAAGAAACAAGGATACAGTTAGCTTGAACATGAGCAATTAAGAGAAATGGTTGATTTAAATTCTAACGTTTGGAGGCAAGAATTGACTTACTTCGCCTCCGTTTCTAATTATATCACGCACAATGGTTGAATTTATTGCGGATAGCTCTGGATCGGTAAGCAGAAAGACTGTTTCAATTTTAGTATTTAATTTTTGATTCATTTGAGCAATGGATCGTTCAAATTCAAAATCTTGTTGGTTTCGCAATCCTCTTAAAATATATTTTGCTCCTCTTCTTTCGCAATATTCAACTGTTAAGCCTTGGTAATTGTCAATCGTTACTTTCTGTTCGTTATTAAAAGTATTTTTAATCCACTCTTCACGTTGCTTTAAATCGAACATGTATTTCTTTTGTGAATTCGTGCCAATAGCAACGATGATCTCATCAAAGAGAGGCAGAGCACGCTGAATAATAGAGGTGTGGCCTAGGGTAATAGGGTCAAATGAACCTGGGAAAACTGCAATTCTTTTCATGGGTTAATAGGGTCAAAGAACGTAAAGTTAACCTTTCCATAGATTTTGCTAAATAGAAATTGAGGATGCTCTTCAAAGCTATGTTGCTTGCTATGTTCCAGTATCAAAAACCCCTCTTCTGTCAAAATTTTTTTTTCGAGTATTAGACTTGGCAATAAATCTACTCCTTCAAGATCGTATGGTGGGTCAGCAAAAATTAAATCGTATGACCCAGTGACTTTTTTTATAAATTGAAACAATTCAGATTTCACTGCTCGGATATTGGTATATCCTAATTCCAACGATTGTTGTTTTATGAATTTGATACAACCGAAATTCAAATCCATGGATAAAACAGACTTTGCTCCCCTTGAAGCAAATTCAAATGTCATATTTCCGGTACCCGCGCATAAATCTAAAATACTGAGGTCATCAATATCAATTCTATTTCGAAGCACATTAAATAGGCCCTCCTTAGCAAAATCAGATGTTGGGCGGACTGGCAGGCCTCTAGGTGGATAAAGTTTCTTGCCTTTATGTTTACCGCTAATTATTCGCACAGGTATTGATTGAAAAGGTTTGTGTATTGGTGTTTTGCCAGACTTGAAAGTACATTAGAGTAATTTATATTTTGTGGTCTATTGCCGAAGCTTACATTTCGGATATACTTAAACAGTAATTCGTAGATAGACGATTTTTCTTCAAATTCGCCAATCAATTGAACATTGATTGTTTCACGATCCAAATCCAGTTGCTCCATAACATACAGCAGGAAATAGATTAAGTCTTCACTGCTTTTGTACTCATAGCTGTTAAAAAATTTCAATCGTCGATCTTTTGAGTAAATAATGTCAAAGCGATTGTATTGAATATGAAGAGTTAATAGCGGTTCTTTTGAATTATTGGTTAGAATAGACTCTAATAAAGGGAAAGCAAAATGCGACCAGTTGAAAGAACTAAAAGTTTCTTCAATGTATTGTTTAAGTAGAATTGGAATGGCATATACTATAGCAACTTGATCTGTTTCTAATAATTCGAACTCATAAGATAACTGTTCGTCATTAATTGGCTTTTTATTGAAATTGAGATAAGACTCAAGCTTGTTTTCATCAAAATAAGCTTTTGGTACAAGTGTATAGTTCTCATCAACTAAGACTATGGAACTTGATACTTGACTTGATTTTGCAGAAAATTTGCTTAATAATTCACTTGAACTTTGAAGTGCAAGATACCAGTTGTCGTGGTTTCCTAAATAGTGTTCTTCTAGGCTAATGAATTGCTTTTTTGAGGAATCAAAATAGCTAGCAAATAAGTAATTCTTACTGATTTGAAGGTTTAGTTTAAGCTCACTCGTTTTGCTTTCGTAGCTTTTATCAAAAAGCTGACGATTTGCAATTGCACTTTCTTTGAGAGAATCAGAATCTACCAATTACCTGTTGTGATTGGATCGATCATTGAACCTACTTTAAGAAGATCATTAAGGTCAATATTTTCATTTTTGGTATTTAGATCTTTATATACATTCTCTAGTTTAGTTGATGCTTCAAAAACGTTTACGTTAACTTTATTTTTTTCAATTACTCCAGCATTCATTTTAAATTCCTCCCCAGAGCTAAACGGAACGATTCTCAAAGAATCAACAGCAAAACCTTCTGGAAAAATTGTAATTGCAGGAATTAAAGAAGTATCTCTAATTACTATGCCTTGCTCAACAGCCTGAATTTCCGTTAATGAATCAGGTACATTACCAATAGCTTTTACAATGGTTAAAGAATCATTTTTTAAAAAATTTATTAATTCATCAAAGCTTGGGGAATACCGTCCTTTTTCTGATTTAAACTGTCTTTGAGCAGTAACAACCTCCAAAAGCCTGCTTTGAACAACTTCACGACGGCTTTCTGCTATGTTTCGAAAATCAATTTTGTTTTGAATTCCATCGTAAATAAAGTAAGCAATTACTCCTGCAATAATTAGCAATCCTAGTTGTATGGCAGTCTTCATCGTATTGTTGGTTTTTAAATGTCTTTTTAATAAGTTATTTAAGTCGCTTGAAACTCCTCATCAACCAAAAATTAACTTAATTGCAAATTTACCATTTTTTTGATTTTATAAAACTAGCTATAGGTATTAGCATTAAGTTAAATTTGTCTTCTAAGAATTAGCATAAATGAAATCCGACTTTCAGGAACATTTTTATCTCTTTTTGCCTAGTACACCTACCACAGATCAAGTCGATTTAGT
>CAYPJC010000005.1:12988-20209 GCA_964410855.1 uncultured Flavobacteriales bacterium
GAGCGATTTATTTTTCAAAGGGAAGATAGGACTGCGTTTATTATTAGAGGGTATGCAGGTACAGGGAAAACTACTGCCATTGCAGCTATGGTAAAGACCTTTCCGAAATTTAATTTAAAGTCTGTTTTACTCGCACCAACAGGAAGGGCTGCTAAAGTATTGTCGAATTTCTCTGAAAAGGCAGCATTTACTATTCATAAAAAAATATATCAAGCAGAAGCAGTTTCAGGAGGCCAAACGAGATTCAAGTTAGCTGCTAATTTGCACACGAACACTATTTTTATTGTTGATGAAGCTTCCATGATTTCTGACGGTGTTAGCTTGAACGGAAATTCAAGCCCACGAAGTTTATTGGATGATTTAATTGAATATGTCTATGGTGGAAAAAACTGCCGATTAGTATTTATTGGAGACATTGCTCAATTACCTCCTGTTGGAAAGGATATAAGCCCAGCATTAGATCCAAAATACTTGATGGCTAACTATTACCTAAAATTAAAAGGAGTAGAGTTAACTCAAGTTATGAGGCAGGCCAACGAATCAGGGATATTACATAACGCCACCTTGCTTCGTGAACAAACTCTTAGAGAAAATCCGAAAATTAAATTTGACCTGACCGATTTCACTGACATTAGGAAAATTGATGGCTTGGAGTTAGAGGAAGAATTACACAATTGTTTCAGTCAATTTGGGGAAAGTGAAACAATCATAATTAATCGTTCAAATAAGCGAGCTAATATTTTTAACCAACAAATTCGTGTGCGAATTAAGGACCTAGAGATGGAGGTTGCAACTGGCGATTATGTAATGGTGGTTAAGAATAATTATTTCTGGTTAGATGAAAATTCACCCATTGGATTTATAGCCAATGGGGATATTGCTGAGATCATGCGAATTGGAAACACCGAAGAAATGTATGGATTTCGATTTGTAGATGCTACTTTAAGATTGGTAGATTATCCTCAATTGCAGCCAATTGAAATAAAAATGCTCTTGAATACCATCCATTCTGAATCTCCAGCCTTAACTAGAGAGGAGCAACAGCAATTTTTTGAGGCCGTTATGGAGGATTATGCTGAAATTACAAATAAGAAAAAGCGAATGGAAATGTTGCGTCAGAATCCCTATTTTAATGCCCTTCAGATTAAATTTTCTTACGCAATTACCTGCCATAAATCTCAGGGTGGACAGTGGAAAGCTGTTTTTGTAGATCAGGGATATTTAACCGAAGAAATGGTTGATAAAGAATATGCTAGGTGGTTATATACAGCCATTACAAGAGCAACAGAACGTTTGTATTTGGTGAATTTTAATGAAATATTTTTTGAGGAATAAAGTTGTCAATAAAGCTTTTTAAATTTTTTAATATGTAAAAATCGGCGAGCAGATTTTATGGACTTTCAATTAGGGAAGAAGTCCAAAACTTGCACTCATAGATGTGGCCAACAAACTGCTAAAACAAGTGCTGGCTGTAGCTAAAAGCGGAATTATTTATGACAAAAACTATAGCAGTAAAAAGCCAATAGTGGGATAAAATAGTAAAGAAAAATGTTTGGAGATTAGCTCAGTTCTTTGTTATGGGTTTTTATTTTAGTTTATATCCAACTCCTATATTTATTAGATATCCAATAACCCAAATACTGCCTGTGTGATTTACAATGTCATTTCCTTTATCTGTACCTAAAACTAATGTAGAACCTACTCCAAATCGATGTCGCAAATAGAATTTTTCATTAAAATCTAAATCGAACCCTATTCCAAATGTATTTTCTAACCAAAAATAGGGGCCGTATTCTAATATGAGTTCATTGTATATTATTCCTTCTTCTGGTTTTGTTATAATTAAAGTGGAGTCATAACCATATCCTGAAAAAATTTGCGATTTTGCTCCACCTCTTCTTATTTGCAAATCATAGAACCCATATAAATTGAAGTTTGGTTGTGATATAAATTTATAATGAATATATGTTTTTAATGCGAAATATTCATGTAGTTTTTCAGGGTTCAATTTTTTGTAAAAAAGTTCATTGTAATTTTTTTCAGGTTTATATTTGCTAATATTTACTCCTAATCCAAATCCAATCTGTAATTTATTTCTATCTAAATTATAATCGAAAGATATAGATTGACCCGAAGCCGTTGAATTGAAGCTAAATAGTAATGATTGGGAAATAATCACATTTGAGATTGATATAAGTATAAGTAAGGAATTTATTTTTTTCAAAGTGGAATATTAATAAAGAGTGGAAGTTACACTTCCACTCAAATTTTTTCAAAATTTAAATTTTAAATATAAACTTTCCAAAGTCTAAAATCTGCTTTCCATGAATTGTTCCAATGAGACCAATAATAGTCAATCCAAACAAATTGAGTGTGATGTACTGATAGTGTGTTTGGAATCCATGTGTACCATTCGCTAGAATATTTACATTTGCCCCATAAAGAAAAATTTGTACCATTCCGAGAAGCTGATCCTAACCACTTTCGAGATCGATTCCAATCTCTTTCAAAGGTATTCCAAAAAACATAATTCTTTCCGATTTGCACAGTATTTGGTGCCCACGAATTATACCAAGGTTGCCAATCTGGTGAATGAAACTCCCAATTGTATTGCATTCTGCTATTTGTTACATCGCTTCTAGAAATTTTACTAACTATTTGAGATAAGTCGGAACTAAAATATACCTTAGAATGGTTACCATTCGGGTCAATTCTGACTGCTGTTACGGCAAATTCGGATTTACTACTTGTCCAACTTTCGTACATATAAGATTCCCCTTTAATTGAATGTTCATAAGATGAGAAACTTCGAACAGGCGGATTAGATTGTTGCGGAGGCGGATTTTCTTTTTTATCTTCTGTTTTAATGTATCGGCGCACCCAACCTGCAATTACATTCCCAACATATTCAGAGTCGCGTTTATCACTAATCAGATGATTGGCACCATCTAATGATATAAAACTCTTTGGATGATGCGCTGCAATATATATTTTAGCAGCATTGTCTATGTTCACAGTTTCGTCTTGAGGAGAGTGAAAGATTAATAAAGGCTTTCTTAACTCTCGAGCAATTTTCTCAGCATTATGAGTTCCTAAATCATCAATAAAAGATTTTTTAATAGTGAAAGGTCTTCCACCTATAGAAACCTTGGCTTCCCCTTTTTCTTCAATTTTATCCAAATCTTTAGCAATCATTTTTGTTAAATGATATGGGTTAAATGGAGCAGCAATAGTTACTACTGCTTCAATAGTTGGCATCTGGGCAGCAGTAAAAAGTGCAGCAGCACCCCCCAGAGAATGACCAATTAATATTTTTGGAGCTTCGTAATGTTCTTTTAAAAAATCTGAAGCCGCAAGTAAATCACTAATATTTCCAGAAAAATCAGAGGACTCGAAATCACCTTCACTGTCACCCAAACCTGTAAAATCAAACAGCATTACTGCTATGCCATTGGATGTAAGCGTTCTGCTAATGTTTCTGGAAGCAACTAAATCTTTTCCGCAGGTAAAGCAATGTGCAAATAGTGCGAAAGCAATTGGCTTTTCATCTAAAGGGAATTCAATTCTTGCACTTAATGCTTGACTATTCTTATTTTTAAAGCTAAGTTTTTTGAATTTCATAACTTATTATTTTTCTATTAAGGTATAAAAATAATACCCTTCCAATTAACACTTATTGTTAATTGAATATTAATTTAGATAACTGAAAAAAGAACAATAAATAAGGCCTTATTCATTTAAAAATAAATACAACATGAGCAATATAAAATTCAATGGTGACCCAATAAATGTAAGTGGGAAAATTCCTGGAGTAGGTGATAAAGCTGAAGATTTTACTTTTGTTAAACAAGATTTAACTGAAGGCTCATTAGCTGATTATGGAGATAAGGTAAAAGTCCTGATAGTGGTCCCAAGTCTAGATACAGGGGTTTGCCAGAAGGAGGCAAGAGCTTTTAATGAAAAATTGGGTTCTAAGCCTGGAGTAGTTGGCATAGTTATTTCTAAAGATCTACCAATGGCTATGAAACGTTTTTGCACCACTGAAGGAATTGAAGACATTATATCTGCCTCTGATTTTAGATATAATGACTTTTCTAACTTATATCATGCAGAAATGGTAGATGGACCCCTTAAAGGATTGTTAGCCAGAATAGTTATGGTTTTAGATCAAGATAATATTATTAAGTATGTTGAAGAGGTTGATGACATTACTCATGAACCGGATTACGATAAGGCTATGGAGGCAATTAATAATGTAAATTAATAAGAAGAGAATTTTTTATTTGATATTGTTTTATGAGGGTGAAGTATTGATTATCCATACTGAAATAATATTGACATTAGTAAAAATCATAAAGTGAGTTCCTGCTTTTCAGAGTCGCTCTCATCTTCAGATTTTATTTTTGATTTTTTCTCCTTTAAAGTATATTCTGGATTTAAACTAGTTGATTTGTTAGCTCCAAATATTAAATTGATGCCAAACCTAAATTGAATGTATCTGCTATGCTGAGGTAAGAAAATACCCATGATGTTATCGGTGACGGCATATATTTGAATTGGTCCTGGATTATAACTAGCTCCTAAACCCAAATTGGTAAAACTTCTATTAATGATTGTGTAGCTCCCTGAAACGCTAAATAATTTTGAAATTTTACGATTGTAACTCATGGTTATTGAAGGGATTATTTTCTTTTGAAATACCTCTGATTGAATAACGCCGCCAATCATACTTTGATCATTTAATTTATAATTAGCCCCAATATAAAATCTGCCGGTTAGAGGAGTAGTGTAGGAATCATAGGTCGTGTCAATTTTTAATGCTTTCAACATTGAATCAAGAACACGGTCTATGCTAGTCTCACCGTTATCAGTCGGATTTTCCTCATTTGCGAATACATTTAACTCAATTCCTTCATAGTTAAAGGCTTCTCCATTATTTGTGTAATTAATAGTATAATCCTTCCACTTAATAAATCCTAAGTCAAGAACACTTGCATTTAAACTCAGCTTCTCATTTATTTTAAAATCCCCTCCAAAGTCAATAGCAAGTCCATGATTGTTTCTCCCAAATAAATAATCATTAGGAGATCTTCCAAACTCTTTAAACTCTTCTATTCCCGATGTTTTTACTGAAAAATCTGCTAAAAAGAGCAAGTCGAAAGTTTCAGGATCAGTTACAAGACTTATGTCGGTTCGTTGAGTATAAATATTTTCCATGCCATAGAGGTATTTCAATCTTACACCTAATCTTAATTTTTCGTTTAATTGGTGAGATAAACCAAAAGCATACTCTCTGTAGTGAATTGAATTTATACCAATCCCTTCAAAATTTGCAGTATTATCATCAAAGCCTGCATTTCCCTTATAGATAAGCTCAACAAAGTCCTCAGTATAGTTCATTTTTAGGCTTACATTTTCAGAAACATTGAATATAAATTGGGTCTTAGGAGATATAGTGTAGCCAAAAGAAAGAATATCAATTTTTGAATTATAAGAATAGTAATTATCACCGTCTATTAGTTTTAGAACATTGTTGAAATCTAGTTTAAGTGAATCTCCATCTTTTGTAATTATATCTGAATAAGCAAAGTCACTATTACTTAAACTGAAATAATTTGATGTAAGGCCGGGAATACCTATAAAAAATTTACCATTAAATTTATTGGAAGGATTGCTATACGAGGATTGTGGAATTTCTTGCATGTTATACAAGGTTAAATCGTATTGCGAATATCCTTTGAAGCAAAGCAAAATTAAAATAGAAAGGACAAACTTTTTCATCAATTAATTTATTGAAATTGTTGCTTTTAATCCAAGGTTGATGCCTAAACGATAATCTTCGTAGAACCGGACTGTTTTATTTGGAGCATTATCTGATTGAAGTTTTGCAATAATAATTGCATAATTTGCTTCGGTTAAGGCTTTTATTCGTTCCTTACTAATTTTGGTATCAGTAACTTGAATTCTATTTTCTATCGTTTCTCCATCTGAGTTTGTTATGGAAGATGGAATAATAAATTCCTCTCCTACAGCGTATAATGAATCAATGGGTTGATATAAAAAATCCACAAAAATAATTTGTAATTCAGCTTCAACGGGAAAGCCATTTTCTGCTATCAATCTTATTAGCCCTTTTTCTATATCATCTGAATTAACAAACTTAAAATCTATCGTATCTAACAAAACAAAATCCGAAACATAACCTTCAAAGGGAAGTCTTAGAAAAACATCTAAACCTATTTGACTTGTATCACTAAAGAAATTTCTATCGGAAGTTTTCCCATTTACATTAAAATTGGTTTTAGTATCATAAATAATTGCTTTGGGTAAAAAAGAAACTACATCTGCTACATTGCTGTTGGTGCTGTTTAATTCAATGATTGTTTTTTCGCTTCCAAAACTTGTTGGAGCATTAAGTCGCCTAACATTTCGTTGGCCAGTCAGCGGGTCAATTGGAAATATCACGTTAATTTCAGAAGGGCTTTCTGTTGGATTATAACCCACAATTTTCTGAAAAGTTATATCCGTAGGAATTCCAAAACTATTATTGACTGTTATGTCTAAAAATGGGTTTGTGAGAAAAAAGACTCCAGTTCTAAAATTTTTAAATAGATCAATTCCAATACTATCTTCATCCAACTCTAACTCAATCTGCCCAATATACCCTGAAAAAGTTTTAAAATTTAAATTCCTCAAGCTTCCAATGATTCGCAATTCATCATTTGAGTTTGATCCTTTATTTGGAGTTAGGTTAAATGTCGCTTTTATAAAGATTGGGAATTTGTTGACTGCAGAATTTCCATTCGCATCTTCTGTAAAGTTTAGTGTGTATGTGCTAATATCTACTTTTGAAGCTCGAACAGAGGTTCCTGAAGAGCTAGGTGCAGGAGGGAGGTTGTAGTTTAAAACAAGAGAATTCCCATTTTGATCTTTAAATGTTGGTAGACGAACTTCGAGTAAAACATTATGTTCAAAATCATTTTCAACGGTAAGAGCGAGTATGCCTTGTTTCAACAAAATTGAATCAATTTCCAAATCAACACTGTTTGAATTAAAACTTAAAGTATACTCGAAATTTTCAGTTAAAGTCCCTCCATTTGGCAATGGGACTATAGGTGTTGATAATTGAAGATTTTTTGAGAAGCTTTGATCAGGAAGATCGACTATGGCTTCTCCTTGAGTAGAAAATACTCGGCCTTCATAAATAACTTCTAGAATATC
>CAYPJC010000005.1:20219-21674 GCA_964410855.1 uncultured Flavobacteriales bacterium
GATTAGTTTGTACTAAGCCATTTGTATCAGACTTCTCTATAATATTGCCCAGAGTCAAAGAAGAATGAATCAATGGGAAAGCCAATTCCGGCCTCCAATCATCAATTTTTATTTTGTCAAATTCAAAGTAATCATCTGTGCAGGCATATAAAAAGCTACATAATATACTAATGTAGATTGCCTTAATTATTATTTTGCTCATGCAAGAATTATTTATGCTAAGTAAAAATAGCCTTTATCTATAGCTCGCCTAAAGGTAGCATTCATTCCTTCAGTAGACGGAAACTCATTCGATGGTGTATGCAAGGACCTATTTTATCAATTGCCTTTCTATGTGCTTTAGTCGGATACCCTTGACTTTTATTCCAGCCGTATTCGGGATATTTAGCATGTAATTTCCCCATGTACTCATCTCTATACGTTTTTGCCAATATTGAAGCAGCAGCTATCGATTTGTACTTTGTATCCCCTTTTATGATGCAATGATGTATTGATTCCTTGTGCTTGTTAAATCTGTTTCCATCGATAAGTAAATGATCGAAGGAAACGTCTAATTTGTCAATTGCCCGGTGCATGGCCAAAAACGAAGCATTTAAAATATTAATGGCATCAATTTCTTCTGGACTAACCCAAGCTACTCCAAATGAAATAGCATTTTTTTTAATCCAATTTTTAAGTACTTCTCTGTTTTTTGGATTGATTTTTTTTGAATCATTTATGAGGGTATTTTTTTTCTTTGGGTCTAAGATAACAGCGGCAGCAAATACAGGTCCGGCTAAACAACCCCTTCCTGCTTCGTCGCAGCCTACTTCAATCTTGCTTTTCTCAAAAAAATAGCTTAAGCCCATTTATGCTAAAGTTTTTTCTATGCTTTCCCATAATAGAGTTGACGTTTTTTCCCATGAAAAATCAGCAGCTCTCTTACTTCCTTTTTCAATTAGACTCATTCTCAAAACTTCGTCCTTTTCAATTAGACACATAGCTTCAGCAATCTCTTTTATATTTCTTGGATCACAAAGCAGAGCAGAATTATCAGCAACCTCTGGCATGGAGGTAACATTAGAGGTTATTACTGGAATATTGGCTTGAAACGCCTCTATAATTGGTATGCCAAATCCTTCAAAATAGGGTAAATAGGTCAATGCTTTTGAGGCACCAAGAACTTCGGCAAGTTTAAAATCGCTTAATCTTCCAAGGAAGACTACATCATTTTTAAAAGTCATCTCATTGTACAATCTATCTAACTTGGCAGGCCACCATTTTTTATTGCCGGCTATTAGAAGCTTGTTTGAGCTTTTAGACCTTTCTTTGAATTGATCAAAGGCAAGTAGCAAGTGCTCCAAATTTTTTCTTGGATGAAGACTGCCAATAAATAAAAAGTAATCTAAGCCGGACGTTAATTCAGCTTTTATTTTTTCCTTTTGAGATTCATTAAATGGTTGAAAAATTGAATTT
>CAYPJC010000005.1:21684-22975 GCA_964410855.1 uncultured Flavobacteriales bacterium
AAGATCTATTTCACTTTCAGAAATTTGGTAGGTAGAAGAAATGTCACGTTTGGAATAGCTAGATACAGTAGCGATTCTAGTTGCTCTTTTTGCAAATCTTTTAAAAAAATATTGTAAGTATATTCTATGACTCCAAGCAATGTTTTCAGGATAATGTTCGAAATTTAAATCATGAATCACGGCTAAGCTTTTGCAATTTAAGTTTGGAGGAATCCATCCTTCAGGAGATAGAAATAAATCAAATTTATTTTTATTGATATAGCGTTTTAATCGAAGTTCAAACCATATATACCATAAAATTGGATGTCTCGCTGGAGGTCCAATGTGAACCATTTTTGCATTTTTTGGGAAATCAAATTCCTTCGAATACTCTTTTCGATCAAAAATAAAGGTAAATTCTACCTCAGGGTGATCTCGTGCTAAAAGCTTCAGTGTTTCAATTGCAAAGCGTCCAATACCGTCCATCTTATTTGGAACTAAAAGGCGAGTATTGACTGCAATTTTCATGAATTTTAATTAAATTTTACTTACCAAGAGATTAATTCCGAAAAAGAAATATTCTTTTAAAAAACTATTTTTTCTCCAAAGTTTTTGTTCTTGCTCTACTAATAATTTGGCCTTGTGATTAGGAAATAGGAACGGAAGATAATATCGAATATATTCCACCGAAGATTGATCGACGGCAAAGTTTGTTTGCCTAAACTCTTCTTCCCACACTTTCAAACTTCTTATGTTTTCATTTCCTAATAAAATCTCTTTATTAAGTTTTTCGTCGTGGATTTTGATAATTCTTTTATTTCCTCGCTGAAGAAATAACTTTGCATTTTGAATTACATTATTCCCATTTTCTTCTATAATCAAAAGTCTACCATCACTCTTCAAGACGTTATGCATTATTTTGAGTGCTTCGTTAAGAGGCTCTAAATGATGCAATGTATCTTGAATTATTATTAAATCATAGGAAGAAGAGTCAATCGTGTTATCAAAAATATTCTCATAGGAATAGCTGAAATTGCTAACGTCGCCATACTGACTCCAATATTCCATGCGCCTTGGAAGCTGTTTGATGTAATGTTCTAAGGTAGTTCCGTGACTTGATATTCCATTAATAGAGAGAAATAGTGCAGTAGTTCCAAAACCACAACCGCAATCCCAAATTTTTAAATTGGGATCAGTTACATGGTCGGCAATATATTGCAACCTTTGGCAGAAGTATGCCTTTCTATACTCAAACTTAGCAGGATTCTCTAAGTATTTGTAATAATAGTGTAATTCCTCGTTTTCTTTTAAT